>JBBDIG010000040.1 GCA_040880525.1 Bacteroidia bacterium | reverse complement strand
CTCTTTAACATGGAGCAAAAATAACATATTGCTACCTAAGCGCCTATACCTATAACTTTTATATGAAATAAAAGTTTCGGATTTTCTGAGGCGAACGCGTATAACCATATTAGTATGCCTGAAGAATTCCCGTTTAATTTTTTCCTGAACTGCCATCTCCGTTGCTGGTATACATGTGAATATCGCGCTGCGGGAAAGGTATGGAAATTTTATCCTTATCAAACGCTAATTTCACGTTTTCCTGAAGGTCATAGTTGAGTGGCCAGTATTCACCCCGCTCCACCCACACCTTGATCGTGATATTTACGGCACTGTCGCCCAGCTCAGAAACCACGATCACCGGTTCAGGGGCCGTCAATATGCGTTCATCTGCAGTGATAATTTGACGGATCACTTCCTTCGCTTTAGGAATATCATCGCCATATCCGATCCCGAAGGTGAGGTCCAGCCGCCTGTTTGCTTCTACTGAAAAATTGGTGATAACGTCATTGGAAAGCTTTCCATTGGGAACAATGATGGTCCTGTTATCCGGTGATTTCAATATGGTATAAAAGATCAGGATTTCCTGAACTGTCCCGCTTTTGCCAGCACCATCAATAAAATCTCCTACCCGAAAGGGCTTTAACAATAGAATCAGCACACCTCCAGCAAAATTTGCAAGGCTGCCTTGCAAGGCCAGCCCCACGGCCAGGCCTGCGGCACCGATCACAGCAATAAATGAGGTGGTCTCTATACCAATCATAGCGGCAACGGAAATGAAGAGCAGCACCTTTAAACCAACTGATACCAGCGTCAGCAGAAATGGATGCAATGAGATGTCAACATTTCGCTTGTGAAGGACTTTGCCCGTAACTCTTCTGATGCCTTTAATTATCCAGAGGCCCGCCACCAGAACTAAAAGCGCGATAATGATCCTTAAGCCATACACGCGGAGCAGGTCAGCCACCGCAATTAAATTCTTTTCTAAAAATTCCATTTCATATTAATTTAGATTGTGCTGAAAGGTTTGCAAAGGTAAAAAACCATGTTGCTGAGAGCCTGATGCTCGGTTCTCAGATTTTGTTTTTGTTAAGGCATCGTTTTAATATCAAAATGCCATAAAAGATGTTAATTTTGGGACGGGGAGAAAATGGGATTTTGGCACAAACGGGAGTGTTTGTGTCCTTTTTATAACTTAAGTACAGTGCTATGTCTGGAGTTGGTGGACGTTTCTTTTTTGCAGTTTTAGCCGCACTTTATTTGACCCTTCATGCAGCCGTGGTTTCGGCACAGTGTCCGGGATTGGATTTTACGGCTTCGAAGCAGCGCGCCTGTCTGTTCGATGCCATTTATTTCTACCCGGAAAATTTGCCATCCGGAAGTCAGGTGAATTGGGTGATAGACGGAGACACTTCATTAACCGTAGATACTCTGTTCTGGATCTCTAACAAAACCGGCACCTTCGATGTGGAGCTGCTCGTGATGAATGGCAGCCAGACATGCAGCGTCATCAAAGGTAATTTCATTACCATTGGCGCTCCTGCCAGCAATCCACCCATAAATGTTTCCTCTCTCACGGTATGCGATCTGGATGATACCCTTTCCATCAGTAATAATACGCCCATTGCGATGCAGCATTCATGGAGCATTGGCAGCCAATATTATCCTGATACATCAGCTACCATTAATCATGTATTTGGAAAGGAAGGATATTTTCGGATCAATCTAAAGGTGGTAGACAGCAATGGCTGCGAGGCATTGAATTCCCTAGATTCTATACTTGTTGTGAAGGCTCCTGAATTGAATATCCAAGCTTCTCCAACAGCCTTTTGCGCAGGGGATAGCGTTAACTTTAGCTTTACGGCAGCACCTCCACAATCCGTGTCTTCCATTTTATGGACGTTCGATGGAGCCATTCCGGGAACTTCCGCAAATGCTGCTCCGTCCGGTATCGCATATTCTTCTCCGGGCAGTTATGATGTGAAGTTGGAAATCACCACTGCTGTGGGATGCAGCTATCATCTTAAGGAAGATTCATTGATAAATAGCGGAACGAAGCACAGTTTATCGTTACAACTCAGCTCGCACTATGTCTGTACGGAAACCAAATTTACAGCGCAAACGGCCATCAACAGCCTGGATCCGGACAACTTTTCCTGGATATTAGCAGGAGCGACTGTGGATGGTGCATCTGAGGCCGATTCGCAAATTGTGTCTTATGAAGATGCCGGAAAAAAAACGGTACGGCTCAAATATAATGATAACGGCTGCATCTCGGATGCTGTGGATACCGTGCAGGTAGTTAATCTTGCGCCCAATTTCACGGCCGACAAAACCTGTGGATGCAAAGTGCCGCTGAATGTGAATTTCAACTCTGGAAATACAAGTTATTCCGGGCCGGGCACGCCCTCTTATGCATGGACTTTTTATAATGGCTCCGGCAGTGCAGCAGGTTCCTCAAATCAGCGCAATCCTTCCTTCAATTACACCCAGTCAGGAAAGCATGATGTGGAACTCACTGTAAGTGATGGAAATGGTTGTGTGAAATCAAACAAGAAAAAAGGTTTTATCCGGTTGGAGCCTTTGAAGGCCACTGTTGCAGCCTCTCCAAAAATTGTTTGCCCCGGTCAGCAAGTCGTTTTTTCTACGAAAACAGATTCTACCTGCCAGGATGGCCTCACCGTCTATTCCTGGAGATTTTATGATTTGGATGGCGTTACCCTGCTCAGCACTTCAAGTGCCGCGAGGCCTTCGCTTTCTTATTCTTCTGTGGGTGATTATGATGTCAGCCTGGCTATCACCAATCAGGATGGATGCAGCGATTCAGTAAAAGTACACTCCGTGGTTACGGTTGACCATCTTCAGGTAAACTTTGAAGCAGATGATACCGTGCTCTGCAACGGAAGAAATACCCGCATCAGGATCATCAACACGACTGGGATATCGGCTTCTGTCAATTGGACCATCACCGAAACGGCCACAGGTAATGTGCTGCTGAATACGACAGCAGCTTCTCCCAAAGTCACATTCCCGGATCCGGGAATTTATTCTGTCAAACTTATAGCCCAGGCAGGTGGCGCGTGTGCTGACACGGTGATCCGGAATAGTTATATCCAGGTAAATGGCATCAGCACAAACATCACCGCCAATGACACAGGTGGCTGTCCGCCCTTCAGCACTGCACTACAAGGCAACGTCACCAACCATAATATTTCCGGAGATGCAGGAAATGTAACCGTCAACTGGATCCGGCCTTCCAATAATTCACCGCTTACCTATAGCAGCTCCACCGCAGAAAATACCACCGTGAATATAGCTTCCAAAGGCTGCTATGATGTGGAACTGAAAGTAACCAATGCTGGCGGTTGCAGCTTTACCGACTTCCGGAAAGACTTTTTATGCGCAGGCGTAGTAGCAGATTTTGATGCTCCGGTGCGCGGATGTTTGCATGAAAAAGTGGCGCTCTCAAATACTTCTTCCGTAAATGCCAAATCATATAAATGGTTCAGTTCGCGATCGCAGGGCTACTTCCTGCCTTCTGACACGGCTTCAGATCCGGAATTTTATGCGACCGATGATGGCACTTTTCAGATATCGCTCATTGCCACGGATACCTTTGGTTGCGCAGATACAACAACCAAAGGGATAGATATAGATCACTTTGCCGCAGATTTTTCAACGCCTGATACGGCAGGGCAGTGCTCTCCTGCATTCATTGATTTTGAAATTTCGGCCCTGAATGCTGACAGTTTTTTCTGGGATTTTGGAGATGGACAAAGGCTGGTGTCTATTCAGAAAATAGCAAGCAACCTTTATGACCTGCAAAATGCCGATTCGCTGAATAATTTTTATGATGTTACCCTGATAGCTAAAAGCATCAACGGCTGCTATGATACAATGGTAAAACCGCAGTTCGTCAATATTATCGGACCATTTTTGAAATTCACTTATCTCAACAACACAGGTTGTGAACCTCTGGAAGTGCAGTTTGTGGATGCTAATGAAAGCGTACTAAGTTTTCTCTTTGACTATGGTGACAATTCTCCGCTCAGCAGCAATAGGGTTTCGGGCCATACTTATATGGCACGTCCTAATGACACCCTCACCATTTACCGGCCTACGGTTATTGCCACGGATAATAAAGGATGTATCCGGCAATTCACACCGGATGACAGCATCGTAGTATATAAGGAGCCGGTTGCAGCGTTCCGGATATCTGACACGCAGGGATGTGAGCCTTTCCAAATTCAGTTTACCAGTACATCTTCGTTTGCATCCAAATTTTACTGGGATTTTAACAATGATGGAATTACAGATGATACCACTGAAAACCCTGAATATTCATTTGATGCAGGAGTCTATTCCGTAAAACTGGTGGCAGAGAGTCCTTACGGTTGCTTGGATACGATGCTCATTCCGCAATTGATTACCGTATATGAAAATCCGGAAGCGAAAATGGATTTTGATACCACCGTGGTTTGCTTCCTGGCAGAAGTATACTTTTATGATCTTTCCTCCGGACCGGCTCCCCTGATAAAGCGGTGGTGGGACTTTGGAGATACCAGCCGCACCGCTGATACATCTTCGCAAACGAATCCATTCTATGTGTACCAGTCACCCGGTTTTTATTCCACTTCGTTAATTGTGGAAGATATCAACGGCTGCCGGGATACGCAGATATTTAATTATGTGGAAGTGGTAGACACAGCACCTCTGGCATATAGCGGGTTAAAATTCGTAACGGTAAATGCGGACAATGAGGTAGAACTGGAATGGAACAATGACAATATCCGTGGCTTTAAGCATTACCTGGTCCACCGGCAGGAACCAACGGGATTTGTGATTTTTGATACAATTCAGCAGGAAACAATAACACAGCTAACCGACACAGTACCACAGCCGCAGGACGGAAGTCAATGTTACGATCTTCAGGTGCAGATAAACTGCCTCACAAAATCGTTGCTGGACCAGGAGCATTGCACGATCTGGCTTCAAACCCGGAAAGGTGCAGAACGGGAAATAATCCTGGATTGGACTCCTTACCAGGGCTGGACGCAGGTGCTGGAGTATGACATATTCCGGTCAGACGGAGCTGAGTTCGCCCAGATCGCAACGGTGGATCCCACGCAGTTGAGCTACACAGATACCGGCCTTTGCAATCTCGAATATTGCTATTATGTGGTAGCCCGGAATCCACAGGGTTACGAATCGCGCAGCAACCGCAGTTGCACTATCCCTGATTACCTGATGCACACCACACCGCTGCTGCTTTACAGAACTACTGTGCATAATGATGAAAATACGCTAACGCAGTGGGAGCGGGGAGAAGATGCGAACCTGCAACGTTATGTTATTGATCGCTATGCTCCGCAGGCAGGCTGGGAGCAGGAATATGCCACCACCACCGATACCTTTTTTATGGATGAACAGGCACTGGTACACGAGGAGCCTTATCTCTACAAAGTATTTATGGAGCACGTTTGCCATGAGAAAAGTCCCGAAAGCAATCCCGGAACTTCCATATTTTTAAAGCTGCAGGTGATCAGTGACAGGTTCTTTCTGAACTGGCAGGCCTATCGCGATTTTAAACATGGGGTGAATCGCTATCTCGTCCAAAAACAGCAGGACGATGGAAGTTTCCGGCTTATTGCCAGCCTCCCCGCATCTGATACCTCCTATTCCAGTACAGACGTGGAAATGTTTGCCACCGAAAGCTGTTTTCGCATTATCGCCATAGAAAATGTGACGGATCAACCAAGCATTTCCAATATAGCCTGCAATATGTTGCCGTCCAGATTGCACATTCCAACGGCATTCAGTCCTAATGGAGACGATAAGAATGAAACGTTCCGAGTTGCCGGCATTTTCCTCCAGGAAGCCACAGGAGCTACTGACCCGGATGTATTTCATTTCACCATTTACAACCGCTGGGGAGAAGAACTTTGGTACACCCGCAACATCCGGGAAGGGTGGGATGGAACTGTTGATGGCATCCTCCAGCCGGAAGGAGTGTATGTTTTTGTTGTGCGGGCCACCGGCCTTGATCAGCAACGCTATTATGAGAAAGGCACAGTGACGCTGATCAGGTGAGAGCGTGCGTAAGTCGGACTGCATTCCATTCCCCTCAGCCTACACCGGATCCACATCAATTATCACGTGTAGTTTCGAAAACTTTTTTTCGTTTTTGAAAGCATCCGTTTCATGGATAATGGTTTCCTTGGCTTTGGCCACCGAAGTTGACTTTGGGAATTTGAGCAGAATGTTCATCTGATATTTATTCCGGATGCGCGCAACTGGCGGAAATTCCGGACCCAGCACCTCGTGGGCAAAGTGCTTTCGCAGCCGCCTGGCCAATTCCTCCGATCCTGTCTTTACAATCTCAATGTCGGTTTCTTTCACCACAATCTTAATCAGCCGGAAGTATGGCGGATAGTGATACATATTTCGCTCCGCTGCCTGTTGCTGATAAAACCCTTCAAAATCATTTTTTATTAAATATTGAAAAATAGGGTGCTCCGTTTGAAAAGTTTGGACCACCACCTTTCCGCGTTTTTTGCGCCTGCCGGCCCGGCCGCTTACCTGTGCCATAAGCTGGAAGCTGCGCTCATAAGCCCGGAAGTCGGGGTAGCTCAGCATCTGGTCGGCACTCATTATTCCTACCAGCCGCACGTTCTTAAAGTCCAGCCCCTTCGTTACCATCTGCGTTCCCACAAGAATGTCGGCATCTCCGCTTTCAAACCGTGAAATGATCCTGTGCAGTGCATTTTTCCTGCGCGTGGTGTCCTGATCCATGCGCAGGATGCGGGCATCCGGAAAATAGATTTCCAGTTCATCCTCAAGCTTTTCGGTGCCAAAACCTTTCATCATGATGGATGGATTACCACATGCTTTGCACTTTACCGGCACCGGCTGGTAATGGCCGCAATAGTGGCAGCGCAACTGCTTTATCGCTTTGTGATAGGTGAGGCTGATGTCGCAGTTCCGGCATTGCGGCACCCATCCACAAGTCTGGCATTCGAGATAGGGAGAATATCCGCGCCTGTTCTGAAACAGGATCACCTGCTCTTTCTGCTCCAGCACCGTTCGCATTTCGCGCAGCAGCAGCGAACTGAAATGGCTTTTCATCGTGCCCCGCTGTTTTTCCTGCTTCAGATCGGCCAGCACAATTTCCGGTGCTTCAATGGCCGTGAACCGTGCATTAATTTCAGAGAAGCCATACTTCTTCATCTTAACGTTATGGTAGCTCTCGAAGGAAGGAGTGGCCGTGCCCAGCAGACATTTCGCCTGATGAAGCGAAGCCAGATAAATAGCCGAATCGCGGGCATGATAGCGGGGAGAAGGCTCGTGCTGCTTATAGGTATTTTCATGCTCCTCGTCCACCACCACGATTCCTAAGTTAGAGAAAGGCAGAAAAAGTGCTGAGCGCACTCCCAGCACTACATCATATTCCTTCTTCAGCAATTTCATCCAGATCTCTACGCGCTCATTATCACTGAATTTAGAATGATAAATGCCAATGCGTTTTCCAAAAAAAGATTTTAAACGCGTGATCAACTGCGTGGTGAGCGCAATTTCAGGAACAATATACATGGCCTGCTTTCCCTGTGCTATTGCTTCGCGGATGAGTTTTACGTAAATGTGCGTTTTTCCGCTGCCGGTTACTCCCTTCAGCAGCACCACCTGTTTTTCCCTGTATGCTGCTTTGATCTCCAAAAGTGAAGTTTCCTGGAAAGGAGCCAGTTCCAGATGGTGTTGCTCCACATCCACATCCAGTACCCTTCCTACCTGATGCGGATATACCTCAAGAATACCTTTACCTGATAAAGCATTAAGAGTTGAGGAAGTGGTATTTGAATTTTTCAAAAGCACCTTCTGCTCCACATGTTTTTTCTTCTGTTTCAGCACCAGGAAATTCATGAATACTTCCAGTTGTTTAGGCGCTTTTTCTAGCTCTGCAAATACCTTTTTCTGTTTTTCCGCTGCTTCCAGACCCGGAGCAAGCCTTACGCAGGAAACTGTCTTTGGCTTATACGTCCTGATCAATTGTTCCTTAATCTGAACCACCCCTTCATCCAGCAATCGCTTGATGATGTGCATTACGCTTTTCTGATCCAGGATCTCCGATATTTGGCTGATGGTCAGTTCCTTTTCTTTTTCCAGCGCCTCGGCTACGAAATATTCCTTGTCCGGCAATTCTGCGTAATCACCCTCATAAGTTTCATCCGGAATAATGCGCGTTTCACTGGCCAGCTTCATATTGGCAGGAAGCGCTGCCGACATGATCTCTCCGGCTGTAGTGCAATAATAGGAGGCCATCCATTGCCAGAATGCGATCTGCCGGTCGTTCACTATGGGTGAGTTATCCAATATGGTAATTAGATATTTGGCCGTATAATCCACAGGCGGAATCTGGTGTATCGCCACGATGAGGCCTGTAAACAGCTTTTTCTTTCCGAACTGCACGACCACCCGTCTGCCAGGTGATAGCTGGTTGTTCATTTCGTACGGAACCCGGTAGGTGAAAGTCTTGCGCAGGGCAAAGGGTAACAGTACATTAACGAAGAAAGTGTTTCTGTCATCCTGCTCAGGATCCTGTAGTTGTAACTGCGATTGTCGGCTTGGTGGCATCGGCTCAAAATTAATCATTGCATTTTCATACTTTTGGCTCCGGCATTCAACTGGCCGAATTCATGCGTAGACGGGCAAACAACTGAAGGCAACCATTGGCAAATAGCCATTCTTTTCCAAACTTTGCAGTTCTCTATTACCATGCAAGTGCAAAATCCAAAATAAATGACGACAAGGATTAAATTCAATAATTCAAAACAGAAGGATTTCTACGCCACCCTGAAAACGCGGGTAGATGACTATTTCACCGCTTCAGGCAAATCAAAGAATGCCAATGGCCACATGATCTTTAAGACCATTTTTATTCTCTCGGTTACAGTAGGTTCATATTTACTGTTAATCCTGGCCAATTACAGCCTGCCGGTGATGTTTCTTCTTTGGTCGGTGCTGGGGATTTTTACTGCTTTTATTGGCCTGAACATTTGCCATGATGCAATCCACGGTGCCTACTCAAAAAACGAAAAGGTGAATAAATATCTGGGGCTGCTGTTTAACCTGATCGGTGCTAATGCCTATAACTGGAATATTATGCACAACGTAGTGCATCACTCTTTCACTAATATCGAAGGACATGATGAAGACATTCAGTCAGTTCCGATCTTGCGCATGTCCCCCCATCAGGAACTCTGGAAAATACACAGATATCAGCACATCTATGTTTTTGCCCTTTATGCGCTGGCCTCTCTTTCCTGGGTATTCTCAAAGGATTATGTCAAATTTTTTAAGGCTAAGATCGGCAACTATGATAACCGCCACCGGCCCCGCAAGGAGTACTATAATTTGTTTGGTTTCAAGCTTCTTTATTATGCCCTGTATATCGCAGTGCCCCTGTTGGTGATAGATTTTGCGTGGTGGCAGATTTTGCTCGGTTTTTTGGTAATGCATGTTTTTGAAGGATTAACTCTGGCTATCGTGTTTGCATTGGCCCATGTGGTGGAAGGAACAGACTTCCCCCTTCCGGATGAAAAAGGGCGAATAGAGAATTCCTGGGCGGTGCATCAGATGTATACCACGGCAAATTTTGCCAACAACAGTTTTTTAGCCACCTTCTTCTGTGGTGGATTGAATTTCCAGATAGAGCATCACCTGTTTCCCCGGATTTGTCACGTCCATTACAAAGATCTTTCTCGGATCGTGGAAAACACAGCGAAGGAATTTGGCCTGCCTTACATTCACAATCCTTCCTTTTTAGGCGCTATTGGCTCCCATACCCGCTTTCTGCGTGAGTTGGGCAGGAAAGAGCATCTTGTCGCGCCACAGGTGGAAACACGCCTGAGCGCCTGAAGTAACGTTCTTCCGGAGTCATAATTTTCATTCGCAGGATGTGCGGGGTTTTGTAGCTTTGAAAGATTCAATAACATACCGCTATGAAATATTCACTGCTGCTTTCCCTGTTTTTTGTTTTGATGATTTCCAGGGCCAATTCCCAATCCAATATTTTTACGACCAACCCTGTTGCAGAGCAGGTAATGCTTGGCAACTATGATCCGGCACACTATGCCTCCTCCCATGCCATCACCGATCCTGACCTGATCTCGGAAGCGCTGAACCGGGAAATATCTCCGGATTCTCTGAAAAGATATCTGGAGGTTCTCGTAAGTTTTGACACCCGCCATTCGGCCTCTGATACCCTTTCGGATGTAGAGGGAATAGGCGCTGCCCGCAGATGGGTATTGTCGAAATTTAATGGGTTCCGGAGCCAAAATGAAAATCGGCTGGTGACCTCATTCCTTCAGTTTGATATTGACATCTGCGGAGTAGGCCAGCATAAAAATGTGCTTTCGATATTACCGGGAACGGATCCTGCAGCACCGCTTATCCTGATAGAAGGGCACATAGACAGCCGCTGCGAAGAACGATGCGATACTTCATGCTTTGCGGGTGGTGCAGAAGATAATGGCAGTGGGACTGCCCTGGTAATGGAACTAGCGCGCGTGATGGGAAAATTCACCTTCCGGAATACCATCGTTTTTATGGCTACTACTGGCGAGGAGCAGGGCTTGATCGGTGCGCAGGCCTTTCTGAATTACGTGCTAGAAAAACAGATAGCGCTGAAAGCAGTGCTGAATAATGACGTAATAGGAGGGATTCTCTGTGGAGAAACGGCTTCGCCACCCGGCTGCCCCGGACCTGGAAATGTAGATAGTACGCATGTCCGGATCTTTTCTCATGGCGGGTATAATTCAGATGACAAAGGACTAGCGCGTTTTGTAAAGCTGGAATATCAGGAGCAACTGAAACCGTTGGTGGATGTACCGATGGAAATTCAAATTATGAGTCCGGTGGATCGAACAGGCAGGGGAGGAGATCATATTCCGTTCAGCAACAGCAATATTGCGGCAGTGAGATTTACGGCCGCAAATGAGCATGGCGATGCCAGTGCCGACTCGGCTTACCATGACCGGCAACACAGTACCCGTGACGTTCTGGGCGTGGATACCGACATGGATGGAATACTTGATAGCTTTTACGTGAGTTTCCGGTATCTCGCTAGAAATGCGACAATCAATGGTGTGGCGGCAGCCATGATCGCCATGGGTCCGGAAACACCGGATTTTGACCTGACCAATGCAAGTGAAAATGTTCTGACCATTAAAATAACGAAACAGAAACAATATGCTCAATACCGCGTGGGTGTCAGATCTGAAACGAATGACTGGGACAGCGTTTACACAATGAACGGGCTTGAAGAGACCATCCCTATGGCGTATCCTGCAGATAAATATTTTGTAAGCGTTGCCTCTATAGATGATAAAGGGGTAGAGAGCCTGTTTTCAGGTGAGCGTTTTACCATCGGCAACAATATAGGCGAAAATCCGGAAAAGCCACAACAGGAGATTGAGTTGTTGCAAAACCGGCCAAATCCTTTTGACGAATCCACTTACATTACGGTACTGGTAAACAGACCGGTGCAATATAATGACGCCCATGTACAGATCACCGATCAAAATGGCCGGGTATTAAAACGGATTTCATTGGAACTGCATGAAGGAATGAATGAAGTGCAGTACCGGCATGGAGACGGGATTCAGGGCAGCTACCTGTACTCGCTCGTTGTAGATGGAAAAGTGCGGCAAACCAAGAAAATGGTATTTACCACCTATTAATGTGAATGCGCTTCCCCGCAGTGCTCCTCCCTCATTAGGCAGTCTTCCTCAGGAAATTCCACTTCAAGGGTGAGATGATCAATTTTTAATTGGGTCATCGCCTCGCGCGTTTTTTCTTTGATCCGAAATACATCTTCCTTGCTCGTTCCATCCGCTACCACAATATGGCTTGTGAGAATATGGTGTTCTCCATCCATTGTCCAGATATGCGTGTGGTGCGTGGAAATTACCTTCGGAATACTATTAATTATGTTTTCAATCTGCCGGATATCCAAATGCTCAGGCACACCCTGAAGAAATATTTTTAAAGTATGCCGGAGATTGCGGACCACGTTGTACAGGATAAACAGCGTAATGCCAATAGAGAGTAGGGCGTCCAGTACAAAAGCTTTCCAGAAAAGAAGGACAATACTGACAACCAGGACGGCCATCCAGCCCATCACATCTTCGAGCAGATGAAGGGCTGCTGCTTTCATATTTAAGCTACTGGTTTTCCTGAGTTTCAGAAAAGCAAATCCATTGACAGCAATGCCAATAAGAGCGAGAATTATCATGCCCTCCACCTTAGTAGGCTGTGGATTAAAAATGCGGGGAACGGCATGCCAGAGTACGATGCCCGCACCCACCAATAGCAAGATGCTGTTGAGGAGTGCTCCTAAAAGAGAGAATCTTCTATAACCGAAGGAGTATTTGCTGTCCCCCCCCTTTTTGGATTTACGTTCCAGAAAGTAGGAAATACCCAAGGCTATGCTGTCTCCAAGATCGTGGAGTGCATCGGAGAGAATAGCGATGCTGTTGGTATAAAGGCCGCCCGCAATTTCAAGGATTGTAAAGCCCAGGTTCAGAAAAAAGGCCAGACGAAGGTTTTTCTCCGGCTGCGGGTGGGAATGATGGTGCCCCATAAAGATACGCTTAGAGGCTTCAAATTTAAAGGAAATAGGGCGTAGAAGGACGGAATGGCCTTCAGATGAGGAGAGGAGAATTTATAGAGGGATTAAAATATCAAAAAGCACCCGGCCCAAAGGCCGGGCACTTTTTGAACCAGCAAACCCCTCAATCCCCCTCAAGGGTAACTTTAGTACTAACCTTATAAAAGGTGACTTTATCGTCAGCGGCATTGGCTTGTGAATCTGTGATGTAGACCGAGCGAATGGTGCGGCCTGTTTTGCCGGCTTCCACTATCGCCTTGTTAGTGGCATCATCAAAACTCTTGGTTGATTCAGCCTGAAATTCTACAACTTTTAAGATTGCCATTTGCCCGAATTATTTTATCGTTAGTTAAAATACCTTTTTACTATCTCAAACCTTCATAAAGTATTTCGATTCAAAACTAAACTATCTTTGAAATAGAACCAAATTTCTTGTAAGATTTTTTATAAAATTTATTGTTTCCCTTACTCTCATCTGTGTTGCAAGATGATTTGGTGCAAATCTTACCACTATCTTAAAGATAAGAAACTTCCTGAGTACCTGTTGCTCCCTGCCTTTACATAGATTTTGATCGCATTATGGACAATTATCAGTACATTTATGTTCATTTGTAATACTTTGCGATTTCAGGTATCAATAAAGGTTAATTGGCTACCAATACTGTATTGTAAATATATTTTAATAAATAGTCTTTATGGTATTCTGGTATTTCCACTGATGTGAATCTTATTTTACAGAGATTTGTTTACGGGAAGTGACTTACTTAATATGTTCCTTCCTTTGTACGTAAAGGCGGTCCAATCAAATTTTTAACATGCGGAGAATATACTTCCTCTCACTATTAATTCTCACATTATGTGGCTGGCAGACTCCTGTCCGGGCGGATCATATCATGGGTTCGGATATCACATATAAGTGTGTTGGCAATGATAGCTTTCTGGTTACCATCACCATGTACCGCGATTGCAATGGCTGCGAAGTTCCTCCTTGTCAGATCCCAAATCTTCAGATCACTTCGCCATGCGGTACGAAGTCGGTATCCACCACGCTGACTGTGGGCGCTGACATTACACCGGTTTGCAAAAGCAGTTGTACACGGTGTACCAATTCCAGTTGCAGTTTTCCTTATGGAATTCAGGTATATCTTTTTACTACTATTGTCCACCTGCCGGATACCTGTTGCAACTATACGCTCTCATGGTCCTCCTGCTGCCGGAATCTTACCATTACCACGGGGCTTGCCAACGGCAGCTTTTATGTAAATGCCAATCTGAATAAATGCGCACAACCCTGCAACAGTTCGCCCCGGTTTACCAATCCTCCGCTGGCCGTCCTCTGTGCCGGTCAGTGTTTTATTTACAACCAGGGTGTAGTGGATGATGATGGCGATTCACTGGTATATTCGTTTGCTCCACCTCTCCTCAACAATGGTTCGGCCGGCAATTATACATCCCCATATTCCTACGATAAACCTATATATTTTCTGGGATTTCCCAATGCGAGCCTTCCGTTTAACCCACCCCAATGCAGGGGATTTCACCTCGATTCAGCAACAGGCGACCTGATGTTCAAACCCATGGTGGCACAGCAAACGGTTTTTGCCATGAAGGTGGAAGAATACCGGAATGGTGTGAAAATCGGTGAAACAAGGCGGGATATTCAGATTATTGTTTTGAATTGCCCGGCCAACAATGCTCCGGTAGTTTCAGGCATGGATAATAAACCTGTTTTCAATGTTGAGGTATGTGCAGGCAGCCAGCTTTGCTTTACAGTTCATTCGGATGATCAGGATAATACTGATACCGTTAGCATGTCATGGAACGGTGGTATTCCCGGTGCCACATTTACCACTTCGGGCGGGCGACTCCCGACAGGGACTTTCTGCTGGACGCCCAAAGAGTCGGATGCCAGTTCGGTTCCATACTTCTTTACCGTACAGGTTCAGGATGATGCCTGCCCGGTGAGAGCCACAACTATTCGTTCCTACAGAATTCTAGTGAAACCCCTTCCGAAAGCTACGGATACGATAACCGCAAACGGCTGTGGTAATTATTCGTTTTCTGCCAGCACTACGCCTCTTTCAGCTTTGGTTGAATGGAGAGGCGTGGGGGGAATGTACGCTGATCGAAAATCCTTCAACCATCAGTTCCAACAATATGGAAAGCTGCCTTATTCCCTGACGATAACCGCTATTGGCTGTAACAGGACCTATCATGACACACTGGATGTTCCCGAATTTACCACGCTTGACCTCGGCCCGGACACTGTACTTTGTGAAAAAGAAATTATCCAGATCAATCCTGTGATCCAGCCCGGGGAGGCTGACAGCTTTTTATGGAGCAATGGCGCCACTACCGGCAGCATTGCATTCCAGCTTATAAAAGACACTATGTTTACCCTAAGCATTAAGGACACTATAGGTTGCTATAATCAGGACTCTGTTGTTTTTAAGGCCAAACTCATCCCGGATGTAGATGCAGGACCTGATCAGCGGATATGTGGTGGAGATAGTTTCCTGATTAAGCCGGTACTTAACCTCAGGGACACACTGGACAGTCTGCTGACCTATCGCTGGACCAATTTGAGTGCAAATACTTTGGTGGATACAGTGTTGAACATCAGCCTGACTGACTCAGGGATTTATGAGCTGAAAGTGAGCGATTCAATAGGATGCTCAAATACTGATACGATCAGGTTTATTGTAAATCCGGAAGTGAACGCCATTGCCACACCTACTGAAATTTGTATAGGAGATACGGCTACGCTCTCTGTCAATGAACTTAATTATCAATATTTCTGGTATAAGATCGGTAGCCCGGATGTACTTGTAGGAAAGGATCGTGAGACGCAGGTTAATCCTTTGATTACCACCACCTATCGCGTGTTGGTTCGCCAGAATATTGGGGGCGTCATCTGTGAAAGCATGGATACAGTGACAGTGAAGGTACACAACCTGCCTGCCATTTCGTTCGGAACTCCCCCCTCCAGATGCGTGAATGGTTCAACGATTCCCCTTTCTTCACTTGCCAGTCCTGTTCCCGGAATCTGGAGCGGCACCGGAGTAATGGGAACATCCTATAGTCCCTCGGTTGCAGGACCGGGAACACATTGGCTTGTGTACCAATACACAGCACCTTCCACCGGCTGTACCAATTATGATTCTGTCCAAATCACTGTGCATCCGCTTCCGGAAATTAACTTACCCCTTGATTATACTTTGTGTACACATGATCTGCCGTCAATCCTCGCGGCCCAACCGGCCGGTGGCACCTGGAGCGGAAATGGTGTATTGGTTAATGGAATTCAATATCAGTTCGATCCTGCAGTTGCAGGTCCGGGAACACATCAACTCATCTATACGCTGAATGACCTGAACAACTGTACAAACAAGGATACCTTGTACATCACAGTGTATCAGAGTCCTGACCCAAAAATCAACAAACCGGCTGACGTGTGCATAGGAGCACCTGCCATTCCGCTTTCAGCAACACCCTCGGGGGGAATCTTCAGTGGCCTGCATGTTTCGGGTCAGAATTTTATACCGGCAGTTGCGGGAACCTTTGTCATTAAATATGAATTCCAGGGTGCAGGCGGATGTGTGGTCATTGATTCCACCACAATCACCGTGAATCCTTTGCCGCAGGTAACAGTTTCGGCTGCAATATCGAAGGTCTGTGTAAATGGTGATCCGGTAGTTCTGAACGGGGCGTCTTCTTCTCCCGGAAACGGTACATGGACCGGCCCCGGAGTCAGCGGATCACAATTCGATCCCGGAATAGCCGGAGCCGGGAATTTTTATCTCAATTATATTTTTACCGATAATTATGGATGTATAAATGAGGATTCCGTAAATCTCAATGTGCAGGAACTTCCTGTAGTCAATATATCCGGTACACCTGTGCTTTGCAAGGATGCAGAATTTAAGCTGAATGCCAGTTATACCGGGGCGGCCGGCATTTCCTGGATTACACTTGGAGATGGCGTTTTTAGCGATATGAATGGTTTAGAGACCGGGTATACTCCTGGTACGAATGATCAAAACATGGGTTATTTCGATATTAAGCTGAGTAGTCTGTCGGTTGCGAACAACGTGTGTGAAACGGTTTTTGACTCCGCGCGCGTGGAAATGCATCCTACGCCTAAACCGGATTTTATTGCTGATACCCTCCGTGGCTGCAGTCCGCTTACCGTGAAATTTTCGGATAGAACCACCATAGCCGAAGGATCAATTGCTGCATACGCCTGGGAGTTTGGTGACGGAAATTCTGATTCTTCACAATCTCCGATGCATACGTTTGAAGAAGCCGGACTGTATGACGTAAAGCTTTGGGTACAAAGTGATAAATCCTGTAAGAATGAAGTTACTATGCATCAATATATTGAGGTATTGCTTGTGCCGGATGCGGCCTTCAGTATTACGCCAGAAATAACCACGATTGATTTGCCGGAATTTTCATTTAATGATAAAAGCAGTAAAACCATCAATGCATCATATAAATGGTTTTTTGATGATTTTACGAAGGCTGATGGAGGAACCTCGCAGGAACAGCACCCGGTTTATGCCTATAGTGATACCGGACAGTACCACGTCCGGATGATCGTAACCAATGACAACGGATGTTCGGATACGGCACAACAGACCGCAGTTGTATTACCGGAAGTGCTGGTATTTGTGCCCAATGTTTTTTCACCCAATCTCTCGGGGCCTTCAGCGAATGAAACATTCCGGATCCGGGTTTTTGGCATTGAATCTTTTGTTTTGCAGGTTTACAACCGCTGGGGAGAATTGCTTTATGAAACCAATGATCCCGACAATGGCTGGAACGGCACTTACAGCGGAGAGCCGGTTGGAGAGGACGTTTATCTCTACGTGGTGAAGGTGACGGATGCATTTCATAATAATTACAGTTATACCGGGACTGTGACGCTTTTACGCTAAAACTTTAGCCGGCCTGAGCGGTGCGGGGGCCGAGTTCCACTACTTTCAACTCCGCGACCTTGCCCTGTAAAAGTTCCATCAAAACCAGCGTTCTGACTTTATGGAAACCGCTTCTTCCTGCTGCTCCGGGATTAATATGGAGCAGCCTGCGTTTTTTATCCGGCACAATCTTCAGAATATGCGAGTGCCCGCTAATGAATAAATCAGGCGGATCAGTATTCAATTCATGCAGCAGTTTAGAATTGTAGCGGCCCGGATACCCTCCGATGTGCGTCATCCAAACACTCATTCCTTCGCGCATCATCCGCTCATGCTCAGGGTGCTTTTTGCGTATATCCTGTCCGTCAATATTGCCAAATACGCCCACTACCGGGGCCAGTTTCTCAAGCCGGTCGCTCACTGCCACTGAACCGAAATCTCCGGCATGCCAGATTTCATCACACCCTGAAAGATGGTGCAGGATCCGCTCATCAAGATAGCTGTGCGTGTCGCTTATTATTCCGATTTTCATGATTGATTTAGTCACCTTATATAATTGACGAAGAAAGCAATTTTCCCGCAGCCATATCTTTGCATCCTATGCTCTTGTCTCTTTTCCGGGATCTGGTTGCGGCCATTTCGGAAGTTACCCTTATAGAATGGGTTGCTTTTATTTCCCTCACAGCTTATGTGTTTCTTGCCACCCGGCAGGTAGCGCTTGCCTGGCCGATCAGCATGATTGGCGTATCTGCTTATTTTATACTTGCTTATCGCGCACAGCTTTACGCTGAAATGCCTTTACAGGTATTCTACTTTTCCATCAGCATGTATGGATGGTATTTATGGAAATATGGCGGGGTAAAAAATACCGCATTGCCTGTCACTTTTCTCACGAATAAAATGCGCTGGCTGCTTTTGGGAATTGGTACGGCAGCAACTATTGGCGTGGGATATCTGCTCGATCATCTGCGGATTGTCTTTAACTTTTTTGGATGGGATCCGCAACATTTTATTCCAACGGATGTACCGTACTGGGACGCGGGGACAACCGTTTTCAGCATTATCGGTACCTGGCTGCAGGCACAAAAGAAAATTGAGAACTGGATTGTTTGGCTGGCCGTAGACCTGGTGTATGTGGGGCTGTTTTACTACAAAGGCTATTTGTTGCTATGCCTGCTCAATGTGCTTTATCTTGGGTTCGCTACTTATGGATTCAAAGCCTGGCGGAATTCCATGGAAAAGAATTAGGATAAAAATTAAAATTGAATACAAAAGTCTTAAATGCGCAAGAATACCTTATTCACGCACGCCTAGTTCCCCGGCAATTTTTTCGACTTCCTTCTTCTCCATTTTGCCCTCAGCGGCCAGGCCTGATAGTGCGGCTACCATAATGTGTTTCGCATCCACCCGGAAGAAGTTGCGGAGGGCTGAAATGGTATCACTGCGCCCAAAGCCATCCGTGCCCAATGCAATAAACCGAAGTGGAAAATGATGCGCAACACTTTGCGGCAGCGCCTTCAGATAATCTGTAGCCGCTACGATCACGCCCTCTTCTCCATCAAAGCATTCGTGGATGTAGCTTTTTCCGGCCCCCTTTTTTCCGGAAAATAATGTTGAATCTTCCTGTGCTCGTGCATCGTCATACAACGCTTTCCAACTTGTTACGCTCCAGATGTCGGCCGCTACATCATAATGTTCTTCCAGCTTTTCGGCTGCTGTTATGGTTTCCGGTAAAATGGCTCCGCTGCCAAGCAGGTGGACTTTCCGGCCATTGCTACGGCTGGATTTCCGGAACCGGTACATTCCGCGAAGAATACCATCCCGGCTACCTTCCGGCATTTGTGGCTGGCGGTAAGCTTCGTTCATCACCGTAAGGTAGTACATGATGTCTTCCTGTTCTGAATACATTCTCCGGATCCCATCCTGCACTATAACTGTGAGTTCATAAGCAAATGCAGGATCATAGGCCATCAGTCCGGGAACCGACAGAGCGTACACATGGCTTTGTCCATCCAGGTGTTGCAGGCCCTCGCCAGCCAGGGTGGTGCGGCCGGAAATGCCGCCCACCAGAAATCCTCTTGAACGGGCATCGGCTGCTGCCCAGATCAGGTCGCCAATCCGTTGAAAGCCGAACATGGAATAAAACACGAAAAAAGGGATCATATTAATTCCGTGGTTAGAATAAGCGGTGGCTGCTGCGATAAATGTGCTCATGGCTCCGGCTTCTGTAATGCCTTCTTCAATCAGAACACCCTCCTTTGATTCATTGTAAAACAAGAGGTTATCTTTATCTACCGGATCATATTGCTGTCCTTGCGAAGCGTAAATGCCTGCCGTCCGGAAGAGCGAATCCATCCCGAAAGTGCGCGATTCATCGGGTACAATAGGAACAATGGCATCTTTGGTGGCTTCATCGCTGAGCAGTTTCTGCAGCAACTGCACGATGACTTTGGTGGTAGGAATTTCTGAATCTCCGCTTCCTTTATAAAATTCTTCAAATAATTCAGTTGCCGGGGGCCTGAATTCCGGACCCCTGGGATTTCTTTCCGGAAGAAATCCGCCAAGAGATTTTCGCTGCGACAGAAGGTATCGTCCTTCCTCACTGTTTTTATCAGGACGGATCAGGGGAATTTCGGTAAGATTCTCATCCGCCACGTCTATGTGGAAAAAATCCCTGAAATCTCTTAATTGGGAATCATCCATCATCGTGGTTTTGTGGCTGATGTTGCTGGCCTCGCCTGCTGATGCACCCTGGCCAAATCCTTTTACCGTTTGCGCCAGCACGACCACGGGTTGCCCGGTATGCTCCACCGCCCGTTTAAAGGCGTTGAATACCTTTTCAGGATCATGCCCGCCCCAATGCAGGGCATCGAGTTCCTCATCACTCGTGTCAGCAACCAGGGCTTTCAGCTTTTCATTTTTAGAAAAAAAATGTTCCCGCATGTACTTGCCGCCAGCGAAGGCAAAGTGCTGCAACTGGCCGTCAACCAAGTCTGCCAGCGCTTCCCGGAGTGCTCCATCTGTATCTTTTGCAAAAAGCTTGTCCCAGGCACTGCTCCATAATACTTTGATAACCTGCCATCCTGCCCCGCGAAACAGGCTTTCCAGTTCCTGGATTACCTTTCCATTGCCACGCACCGGTCCATCCAGGCGCTGGAGGTTGCAGTTGATGACAAAAATCAGGTTGTCCAGTTTTTCACGGGCAGCTAAAGTCAGCGCCCCGGTAGATTCAGGTTCATCCATTTCGCCATCACCCAAAAATACCCATACGTTGCACCCGCTCGTATCCTTGATTTTCCGGTGATGAAGATACCGGTTGAACCGTGCCTGGTAAATGGCTTCTATCGCCCCCAGGCCCATGGAAACAGTGGGAAAGCGCCAGTATTCCGGCATCAACATCGGATGCGGATAGGAGGGCAGCCCACCTTCGGGTTTCAGCTCCCGCCTGAAATTGTCCATATCCTTTTCGCTGAGCCTGCCTTCCATAAAGGAACGGGCATATATTCCGGGAGCAGCATGGCCCTGGAAATATACCATGTCAGCTTCTGTTCCGCCTTTAAAGAAATGATGAAAGCCCGTCTCGAAACAGGTGGCAAAAGATGCGTATGTGGAAATGTGGCCACCAATTCCCTCCGCCTGGCGATTGGCCCGCACCACCATCGCCATAGCGTTCCAGCGCACCAGGCCAAGCAGCTTTTGTTCGATTTTGAGATTTCCGGGATAAGCAACCTCTTCGCTGGGCGGAATGGTATTGACGTAGGGCGTGGTAATCAGCGCCTGCGATGCCGGGGCTTTGTCTGCAATATTTTGCAGCAGCGTAAGGAGTTCCTGTGCTCTTTCCCTGCCTTCATGCTCTGTTACCCATTTCAGCGATTGAATCCACTCCTGGTTCTCAATTTCTCTTTTATCCGTCATGATTATTGCGATCCATTCAATTCTCAAAGACCGGAAGAAGCAGAAAGGTTTTTTTAATCTTAAATCTCCTGCACAGGACGGGAGGTGGAATCCTGAAGGATTCCATTATCCTGCAACAGGTGCCGGTATCTGGAACGGGCCAAATAGTTATTATCAGTTGGAAATGAAATGCTATTCTGTAAAATAAGCAATGTAAATCTATTCGTCTGCCTTTTGATGAGTGCATCCCGCCTACCTGAAGGTGGAAGTGGAGTATGGTGGACCACAAGGGCCTTAGTATTCTCCGATAGGGTACGGATAACCGGCAAACACAACTAATTTGAGTGTAAATGACCCTGGAAATAAATATTCCTCAGAAATACAAAATCATCTACGGCTGCTACTTCTGATCAGGCTTTTTGCCTTTATCAGCACCTTTGGCGATGGAGTCACGCATATCTGAATCCGACTCAATGTTTCTCATTCGGTAATAATCCATGATGCCGAGCTGGCCTTTTCTGAAAGCCTCAGCCATTGCCTGCGGTATTTCAGCTTCTGCCTCAATTACCTTCACACGGGCTTGTTGCGACTTGGCGCGTTGTTCCTGCTCTTCGGCTACTGCCATGGCCCTGCGTTCTTCCGCTTTGGCCTGCGCAATATTTTTGTCTGCATTCGCCTGGTCCATTTGCAGTTCGGCTCCAATATTCTTTCCCACATCCACATCGGCAATATCTATGGAAAGGATCTCAAAAGCGGTTCCCGCATCAAGCCCTTTGGAAAGCACCACTTTGGATATGCTGTCAGGATTTTCGAGCACGGCTTTATGGTTGGTAGCCGATCCGATGGAAGTTACAATACCTTCACCCACACGGGCCAGGATGGTTTCTTCGCCAGCACCCCCCACCAACTGTTTGATATTGGCCCGGACCGTAACGCGGGCTTTTGCAATAAGCTGAATCCCGTCTTTCGCTACTGCGGCAACGGGAGGCGTATTGATCACGCGCGGATTTACGGATAGCTGTACCGCCTCGAATACGTCCCGCCCGGCCAGGTCTATCGCTGCCGCGGATTGAAAATCCAGTGGGATATTCGCTTTGTCGGCTGAGATCAATGCACGGATCACATTGTTCACATGACCCCCGGCCAGAAAGTGTGTCTCAAGATCGTTGGCAGTCATGTTCAGTCCGGCTTTATTGGAAGTGATCAGCGCGTTGACAATAATGGAAGGCGGTACCTTCCGGATGCGCATAAAGATCAGGTCCTTGATGCTGATCTGAACTCCGGAGAAAACTGCAGTGATCCACAGATTAATGGGGACGAAGTAAAAAAAGAGGAGAATCCCGACCAATACGGCCACGGCAATGATCAGGACGGTTACTACTTGGCTCATGCAAAAGGTTGTTTAAAACTGAAGGCCAAAATTAGACAATCTAAACCACTGCGCTCAGGTTATACGAAATTGATTTTGGATAGCCGTATTTAAAACCCTGCATTTTGAAGCATATCTTTCATATCCTCCTCAATCGTGGTTTTCGGATGCTCCACAATTCGTCCAGCTTCCCGGCCCTTATAATAGATAATAAAAGTAGGCACATACTCCACGCGGTTTTGGGCAGTGATTTCGCCAATGCCCTGCTTTTTTTTGTCCAGGGCATACATGGTAATTCCCTGCGAAGGAACATCGGCCTTGTCAAGTACCTTGATAAAACGGGGAAGTTGCTGATGGGTATCCTCGCACCAGGTGCCCATAAATATATCCACGCTGATGTTTTTATTGCGAACAAGCAACCATTCGATGGTCAGTGAATCGGGGGAATAGCTTTTATATTCTTCGCGAAACCAACTGTGCCGGTTGCTGTTGGCCAGCTCGGCTACGGTGATCTTACCAACCGGTACATCATTCTGCTGCTTCCCTTTTTTGGAACAGGAAGCGAAGACCAATGAAAAGCCGAGAAAGAGGAGAACCGGAAAAATAATGAGTCGCATAATCAGGGATGGTTAAAAATTTTTAAGTCAAAATGGAAAGCCTTTAAAATTCAGGCAGTAGTTATGGCAAAACTAAAAATCTAACGGGAATGAAAGTTTTACAGGAAAGAAGATTTCTGTTCACACCCATTATAAACCGAAAACCATTTATTGAAACATATTTTAAATCGCCAAGAAAATCCAGCTCTGGAAACCGGCATCAACGAAGGCTTCACCATAACTTGCAACGCCAATGGCACAAGAGAATTTCCTGAGCAAGAAGATCGGTTTTTTAAAAGGCGTAGGCCCCGCAAAAGAAGCCCTCCTTCAAAAAGAACTGAAGATTTTCACTTTCGGAGACCTGTTGCTGCATTTTCCATTCCGCTACATAGACCGGACGCAGGTCTACAAAATATCAGATCTTAATACGGATCTCCCTTTTATCCAGCTATCCGGGATAGTGAAGAACATCCGGATACAGGGACAGAAACGCGGTATGCGCCTTACGGCCAAGCTGGAAGATAGCAGCGGAACCATCGAACTCGTCTGGTTTCAGAAAATCAGGTGGGTACAGGAATACCTGAAAGAGGGGCAGCGATATTTGGTTTTTGGCAGGCCATCACAGTTCAACAACCGGTGGAATATTGTCCACCCGGAGATGGACCTGCTCTCCGAACCAAAACCGCAGCCGGGAAAATCGCTGAACCTGCAGCCGGTATACAATACGACAGAAAAATTACGCGCGAGAGGCCTCGACAGCAAAGGCCTGGAAAAACTTCAGAAGACCCTGGTGGCGGATGCCATTCCTTATATACAGGAAAACCTGCCCTCAGCCATGCTGGAAAAGTACAAGCTTATGCCCCGGCAGGAAGCCTTCCGGCAAATCCATTTCCCTGAAGATGCGGATAAAATGGAGCGGTCGCGCAGCCGCCTCAAGTTTGAAGAACTTTTCTACGTACAGCTACAGTTGCTCAGGAGCAAGCAGTTGCGCCAGCAAAATTTCCCCGGCCAAATACTGAAAAAGGTGGGCAGCTACTTTTCCCGGTTTTACGAGGAGTTGTTGCCGTTTCAGCTCACCGGAGCACAAAAACGGGTGCTCAAAGAAATACGGGCCGATGTAAAAAGCGGGCGCCAAATGAACCGCCTGCTGCAGGGCGATGTGGGAAGCGGAAAAACCATTGTCGCCTTTATGTCTATGTTAATAGCTATTGACAATTGTAAACAGGCCGCATTAATTGCCCCTACTGAAATTCTTGCATCACAGCATTACAACACCCTCACAGCGATGTCCACAGGCCTGAACCTCACCATCAAACTGCTTACCGGCTCCACGCCAGCGGCTGAACGAAAAGAACTGCACAAGGCCCTTCAGGCCGGAGAAGTAAACGTGCTTGCCGGCACGCACGCCCTGCTACAGGAAACGGTGCGGTTTAAAGATCTGGCATTGGTGGTGATTGATGAGCAGCATCGGTTTGGTGTAGCCCAGCGGGCAGCTATGTGGACGAAAAATGAGGTTCCGCCCCACGTTTTGGTAATGACCGCTACGCCCATTCCGCGAACCCTGGCTATGACATTTTATGGTGATCTGGACACCTCGGTGATTGATGAACTGCCACCAGGCAGGAAGGAAATTATTACCCGTCATATTACGGAGGGAAAACGACTCCGGTTATTAAATTTCCTGAAACAAAAAATAAAGGAAGGACGCCAGGTTTACATTGTTTATCCCCTGATTGAGGAATCAGAGAAAATGGACTATGCCAACCTGATGGACGGGTATGAAATGATTATCCGCGAATTTCCCCGACCTGAATATCAGGTGAGCATCGTACACGGACGGCAGAAATCAGCGGAAAAGGAGTTTGAAATGCAGCGGTTTAAAAAGGGGGAAACGCAGATAATGGTAGCCACCACCGTAATTGAAGTAGGCGTGGACGTACCCAACGCTACAGTGATGGTGATAGAAAATGCAGAACGGTTTGGCCTCTCACAGTTGCACCAGCTCAGGGGGCGGGTGGGGCGTGGAGCAGAGCAGTCATACTGTTTTCTGGCTTCGGGCTATAAACTGAGCCGGGAATCCCGCCTGCGCCTTGATACCATGGTTCGCACCAATAACGGTTTCGAGATCGCAGAAACCGATTTACAATTGCGCGGCCCGGGCGATATGGCCGGTACGAAGCAAAGCGGAATGATGGATTTTCGGGTAGCGGACCTGGCGAAAGATCAGAAGATACTCCAGTTGGCCCGGCACACGGCTCTGCAGATTATGGAAACCGATCCGGCACTGGAAGCCCCGGCTCATCAGGTTCTGCACAGGTATCTGAAACGTCAGGAAAAAGACCAGTTTAACTGGAGTCTCATATCGTAAACATAAGTTAATCACCATAATTGATTATTTACATTTAAAAAAACAGATGTATAATTGTAAACTAAGGTAAATCATTATCTGTGCGGCAATATCAGATAGCAGGATCGCTATTTTCGCAGCCTTTTTTTAAATATTCCATAAAGATGTTATGGCGAAGGAGCGCACCCGCAAAGGACTATTGCTCATCATATTTATCACAGTTTTCCTCAACTTGCTGGGTGTAGGGATCGTCATTCCTGTGCTTGCCCCACTCTTTCTCAGCAAAGCCGAACCTTTTCTTCCCCTCCACTACAGCTTTGGAGACCGCACGCTACTTCTGGGTATTTTGGTTGCTTCTTATCCCATTGCCCAGTTTTTTGGAGCCCCTTTGCTCGGAGCTTTATCAGACCATCATGGCAGGAAAAGAATCCTCCTCCTGGCGCTGGTTGGCAGCATGGCCGGATATGCCCTGTTCGCCATCGGCATTCATCAGCAAAATTTGTGGATGCTGTTTGTGGGCCGCATCATAGATGGTATCACAGGAGGGAATATTGCCGTCATCAACAGCGCCATTGCCGATATTAGTGATAACAAAAGTAAATCGCGCAACTTTGGGCTGGTGGGAATGGCTTTTGGGATGGGATTTATTATTGGGCCTTTTCTGGGTGGTGTCCTCTCTGACCCTTTGATCGTGTGGTGGTTCAATTTTGCCACGCCTTTCTGGTTTGCTACCGCTTTGCTGGCTGCCAACTGCCTGCTAGTGGTGTGGCTCTTTCCGGAAACACTAAAAGAACCCGTAAAGAAACGGCTGAGAATTTTTATGGGGATCCGAAACCTGAGAAATGCATTGCAGCTTGTGGGAGTGCAAAAGCTGCTCTGGATCGTATTCCTGGCTACGTTTGGTTTTACCTTTTTCACGCAGTTTTTCCAGGTGTTCCTCTTCGAGAAATTTTCCTACCGGCAATCCGATATCGGGGAGCTTTTCGCCTACATAGGTATTTGGATCGCCCTCACGCAGGGGGGTGTGTTGCGGCTGGTTTCCAAATTCTTCAAACCGGTTCACATCCTCAGGGTCAGCACCCTGGGACTCAGCATTGTGTTTATCTTGCTGCTTTTGCCGTCAAATGATAAGCTGCTGTATTTCATCCTGCCCTTTATGTCGCTGTTTCAGGGAATGAACCAGCCGAACCTGCTGGCAATGATCTCTAATCGCATACCACCCGGGAAACAAGGGGAGATCATGGGGGTGAACCAAAGCCTTCAATCCGTGGCCCTAGCCATCCCTCCAATTATCGGGGGGCTTATTGTTTCCCTGAACATCAACCTGCCGATCATTATGGCGAGTTTTTGCCTGTTCGTAGCATGGCTGGTGCTGCTGAAAGTTGATTCTGCGAATGAGCGATAAAAGGGATCTGTTTCCGGAATTGTTCCTTCAGGCAGCGCCCGGTTTGACAGAAAATGTTAATACTTCCGAATAACACTCGGTGACGAATCTTCAAAAATGAGGTTAGCGGGAAATTCTGACGGATGGGGACATCCGGACTACCAGATAATAGCTGCCAAACAATACAGTGCTGAAGGCCAGATCAGAAATAAGCGTGGTACGGAAAAACGGAAGGGCCGCAGCATAGCAATTGAGGAGGCCGTTCAGATCTTTGGTGTAAATCGGCAGATAGAGCCAGGCACTCAGATTGGTTATCACAAAAAAGATGACAGATGCGAGCACCGCACCCGTGCCTACCTGAAAGGGATTGAATGGCTTGGTAAGAAGCCGGCCGGCAAAAAATATGATGGCATAACTGGTATAAACAACCCCCATTCCTGCATAAAATCCTGAACCGGGATTATCTATTTCCATCAGGGCATCACTGGCAAATACAGCGGCAACAGGGATTAGAAAGGCAAAACGGCTGGAACGGATAAAGGCTCCGGCAAACAAGGCAACAGCTCCCATCAACGCAAAATTGGGCATGTGTGGGAGAAGGCGGCTGATCACCGCTATGAGGGCCGCGATGATGATCAGGATATAGGTAAGGTAGTTTTGAAAACGCATCAGGGTTCTTTTTATATTTTAAGAACGGCAAAGTTAAATGATGAAGCAAAGCAAACAAACCCTCTTGAGAAATGAGATTGAAATTCCCCGACCCCATCCTACGTATACGTATTAAAAAAATATTCTATTATTAATAATTAAAATCTGTTTTTCAGCTATTTGAAATGCCTATAGAATTTAATCTGTTTAATACGTATTTAAACGTACTATAGATGAATATCCGGGATTCAGTTTGAAATGACCGGGCAGAACGGGTAGGGTAAGGGGAGGCCCCAAAACATATAGATAGAAAGCATTTAACATGAAATACTAAGTTTGCATTTCTAAATTAACAATATGGAACAATTGCCTGAAATCAACGAACGGATACGGCAGATCATGGAACAGAAAAAGCTCTCGCCTTCCTCATTTGCCGATGCAGTGGATGTAAGCCGCCCCGTCATTTCCCATATCCTTTCCGGCCGGAATAAGCCGGGACTTGACCTGCTGCAAAAGGTAGTAGAGATATTTACGGATGTAAATCCAAGGTGGTTGCTTACCGGAAAGGGAACAAAGGCCCAGGAACATCCTCCCGCACCTGAAAAGCCTGCACAGCGCCCGGCAAACCATGCTGCCCGAGAAGAAGATGCAGCGCCATATTTTACCGGAGCTCCCTCAGGGGAGGGTGAATCTGCGCCAAAATATGCTCCGCAAGAGCCGGTCAAACCAGTCTCCCCTCAGACCCATGCAGAAAACCGGTCTGCTTCCACCCCGGAACAAATTATCCTTTTGTTTCCGGACGGGTCGTTCCGTATGTTTCACACGTAAATCATTTTTTTTTGTGAAACAGGTTAATTTAATTCATCTTATACCTTACTTGTTACAGGCTACAGAAAGTGTGTATCTTGTGAATAAGAGTCTGATCTGATGTCGATTTATCAACAAAAGATTAAACCTTTTTCGCAATCTTACAGATGTAATGTTTTAGCAGGATAATTGGAAACATTCAGAAATCTCAATCATTCTGGCCCGGAATTGCGAAACGATATAAATTAGGTAGCTATCTTGGCTGCAATACATTTATTGACCGACAGATTGTGACAATTTTATTAATAGAGGATAACGTAGCCGATGCCAGGCTCATAGAGGAATATTTGCGCAAACAGGATTTCGGGGAGCTGCAATTTTTTCATGCTCAGGAAATGAAAACTGGGGCACAGATATATAAAGATATGGAGATAGAGATCGTGCTGCTGGATCTTTCCCTGCCTGATTCTTTCGGAGACCAGACGTACAAGGTGGCATTGCACCAGTTTAGCGATACTCCACTGGTAATACTTTCCGGGCTGGACGACCGGGAAACTGCAGTAAAAGCCATTAAAGAAGGCGCGCAGGATTTTCTAGTGAAGGGAGAATTTAACAGCACCCTGATGATCAAGACTATCCGGTATGCCATAGAACGCCACCGCATGAAGCAGGACATGCTTCGCACGCTTGACGAACTGAAACTGGCCAATCTTAATCTTGAGCAGTTTGCGTATGTAGCCTCTCACGACCTGAAAAGCCCGGCCAACAACCTGATGAGCTTGCTTAAAATGTGGGATGAAGATTTTACAGATCTTGATCATAATAAGAAAATATTCTCAATGATATCGGCATCTGTAAAGCAACTGAAGAAAACACTGGATGCCCTTATAGACGTAATCACCATTCAGAAAAGCATTGGGCAAAGGAAGACGGAGGTGCAGGTAAAGAAGGTATTTGAAGAGGTGCAGGATAGTATCAATGAATTGATCCTGGAGTCAGGGGCCCGGATACAAACCGATTTTTCAAAGGCACCAGCCGTGAATTATTCGTTGCCACACTTTAAGAGCATAATGCAGAACCTGATCAGCAACGCCATAAAATACCGGCATCCTGACCGCCAGGTAAAAATTGATATTTCAACAGCGCCTGAAGGATCGTACATTGTCCTGAAAGTGCAGGACAACGGGCTGGGAATGGATATCGAAGCGAATAAGGGAAGACTCTTTGGACTGTTCACCCGGCTTCATGACCATGTGGAAGGGTCAGGCGTGGGCCTTTATACGGTGAACAGCATAGTGGAATCTTATGGCGGCAAGATTGAGGTAGACAGCAAGGTAGGAGAGGGAACCCGGTTCAAAATTTACATGACGAAATAAAACCTAAATGGTTGATGGCTATGATACCGGCTATCAAGGACGGCTCAACTCGCTACGGTTCTTCTTCCTGTTTTCCAGAATTTCTCCAATAACTTCTATATCAACGCGCTTGGCAATGATCTCTTTCTTTTCATCCACCACCATTATTACGGGCGTGGAGGAAACATCATATTTCTGCCGGAAGCGACTGGCATTGGTCGTATCCTGAACATTAATAAATTCACGCATTCCCTCCTTCTCACGAAGGTATTTTTTGAAGCCGTGGCTTTCCCACTCTGTATTTACGGCATAAACCTCCACGCCATCAGCCTTATATTTGTCATGTAACTCTATGAGTTTGGGAATCTGTTTTTTACAATGCCCGCAGGTGGAATCCCAGAAGAAAAGAATGGTGTATTTGGCATCAAGCCGATGCATACTGTGCCTTTTGCGTAAGGTATCTTCCAGATTCAGTTCAGGCGCCTTTTTCCCTATTAAGGTGGGATTTAACATTTTTCCTTTCTCGCATATTTTTACAATTGTTACTGTATCCATCCAGCTTTTGTCATACGCTTCGTTGCACCAGTAATTAACGGCCAAGTGAGAAAAGACATTTTCTGCGATCATGAGCTTTGAGCGCTCATAATAATTGGTAAACCAAAAGAGGTTGAATTTGAACTGCTCCGGGGAATTCCGGGTGTTTTGTAGAATGAAATCCAGTGCCTGAATAATTGAATCCGGATGTTGCATGACGATCTTCGTCACATATTTTTCCATGCGGGGCTGATATACAGGCGTCCGCACCAATCCGTCATCCGTAAAATCAAAATTATCAAAGTAGTGGGCCTTGAAATAGTAATACTCCCAGGTAGAATCTATCTTTCCTTCTGCATCCTTTGGCGGTTCCGGTATTTCAGGTTCACGCATGGCTTTGAAAACTTTGGTAACGAAGGCCTCAGGATATTCAGAGATGACGTCCTTTTTATAGTCTATAATACTGTTCTCAAGTTCTTTGACCTGCGTGCTGATCCGGGCTTTTTCTTCTTCTGACGCTGTTTCCTTCCGGGCTGTGAGGTCCTGGATTTTTCCTGCTTGCTTGTCCACAAACTGGAGGTACTCGTAAAACAAAGCTGTTTCCGGTGATCCGGTTACCTTCAGGTCGCTAATTAAATTTTCTAAAGTCGTTTCTATTTTAATGTCAGGATTCTCCGGTACGATCTCAAAATACTGCTGGCCAGGCAGGATGATCATATAGATACCTCCCGGCAGGTTCTCTTTTCCCTGAAATACAAACTGGCCTTTACCATCAATGCGGGCCGTATCCTGCGCGTATTTTTTATCTCCGTAGTAATAGGCCAGGTAGGCAATGGAATCCTTCAGCCCCTTTACTTTTACATCTATGGTATAGCCTTCTTTATCCTGCGCCCCGATAGAACAGGCAAATAAAGCGGTGCTTATGAACAGGAGCGTTATAAATTTCATCATTTCTTCTTTGGTTTTAATAATCAGCGGGTGCTTTTGCAAAATTGATACTTTTTTAAGAACAGGTTGTTTCCATGCTTTTTTGGATCTGCATCGCAGCGGCATATTATTTGGCGGATGGGCAATTATTGTTCAATTACCAACATTATACTTCGTCTGTGCTCTTGCAGGGAAGTCCGTTAGCAGATGTAAAGACAAACTAATTTGGCACGAATATTAAACCTTTTTCTGCCGGTTAGGGTCCACACTTCAATACCAAATTAAGCTTTACTTAAATGAAACAACAGATGAAAAACAGGAAAATTTTTATAGGATGTGTTCTGGGTATAATGATGTTCTCGTACAATATTTCTGCCCAGGAAAGAAATGCCCCGGTAGCAGAAGAGCAAAGTAATAAAATGACCGAAAAAATGGTACAGACACTGGAGTTGGATGAAGCCCAGGAACAGAAAGTCAGCATCATCAACGGGAATATGACAGCAGGGATTGCAAAAGTGAAAGAACAGAATTCTGAAGACCGCGAAAAGGCCAGAGCTGAAGTCAGCGCTATATGGGATGATCATGACCGGCAAATGAAAGAAGTACTGAGCGCAGAGCAGTACCGGAAGTATCAGGAACTGAAAGCTGAGCGCAGACAAAATATGAGGAAAAAAAGAGGTAAGATATTGGGTACACCACCCCAGGATTAGTTTTCATGGTTGAGTTTAGTTTTTTAAGTGGTTGATGATTCTTGTGACGAAAAGGCTCCTGCCGATTGCCGGCAGGAGCCTTTTCATTATTAATATTAATCATTATACAGTTGCAATCAATGCAGCGCTGGCCGTACCGGCAGTTTCGCCAGGATCAGTGCTTCCTGCTCCATCAGCCATTCCAGCCGCTGATATACATTTTCTTCAGAAAAATAACGAAGGGCCATTCGCACGAACATATTGCCATGCCGGGCTTCTGATGTCCACAGCATTTTATAGAAACGCGCCAGGGAGGCATCCTGTATCGCCTCGCTGATCAACCTGAATCGCTCTGTACCCCGGCATTCGAGGACGGAAGCCAGGAGTAGCCGGTCCAGGAATCTTTCTTCGCGGCCGCTATGGCACAGATCCACCAGCGTTTTTGCGTATAAGTCCTGCGGAATTTGGTGAGAAAGCCGGATACTCCGCTGCTCCATGACGGAATACACCTGGCGGAAATGATCCAGTTCTTCTAAGGCCGTATCTATCAGCTCCGGGATGATCTCGCTTCGGTCAGGATATTTTGCCACAAAGCTCAGCGCCATGGCCGAAGCTTTTCGCTCGCAGTCGGCATGATCCTGCAGGAAGGAGGGAAAATCAGCCAGCACGGCCTTCAACCACTCTGGTGAAGATGGGCTTCTGAGTTCGATGGAATATTTCATTGCAATACATTAATTTAAAAGAATACAAAGAAAACGGCTGATCAAGGAGAAAGAAGAACAAGCCACCGGCATTCGGACCAGATGGGTGTCGGGTATTTTACGATTTCTGAACATTTGTCAAAGAAAATTCCATCTCTGCAACCGGCAAAATTATTTAAAACAGTGAGCCTGTATTAAATGTCTGTACATCTTTATATTTGTAAACGATGCGTCTCGAAGAAGAAATTAAGCAAAAAGAATTTAAGAACCCGTACCAAAAGCTGATTGTAAATATTCTCTTTACAAGTGGCTGGCTCAGTTCCCGGCACAGTAAAGTGCTGAAGCCTTATGGTATTTCAGCGCAGCAGTATAATGTCCTGCGCATCCTAAGGGGCCAGCATTCCAGGCCCGTTTCCATTAATCTTCTGGTAGAAAGAATGCTGGATAAAATGAGCAATGCTTCCCGGCTGGTGGAGAAACTGCGCCAAAAACAACTGGTAGAAAGGCATGAATGCCCCAATGACCGCAGGCAGGTAGATGTTTTTATCACCCCAAAAGGCTTGGAACTGCTGGATGAACTGGATGGCAAGCTCGAATTTCTGGAAACCAATTTTCAAACTCTGACAGAAGAGGAGGTAAACCTGCTCAACGAATTGCTCGACAAATTGCGGAGCTGAGTTTCTGCCCTCTTGCCGTTGTGTGTTTTTCCCAGCAAGCAATCGGCCTCTGCCTTTTTGTCCTGTAAAAAAATGAGGCACAGATACTGACAAATGGGTAGCGCCATCCAGCGAAAACAATTAAATCGCAAATAAATTTCTTTATAAAAAGAAAAGATTACTTTTGCGGCCAAATTGGGGAAAGGCTATTAAAATAAGAATTTTTTTCCAAAAACAAAATAAAGTAAAAACAAATTTAATCATGTCAAATTCAAACGCTGAGAAGAAGAATTTTTTTGAAACCTGGTTCGAAACACAGAAAAATGTGATGGAGAACTGGTACAACACTACTGAGGAAATGAAGCAAAAAACTGCTGAATCCGCAAAGGAAACACAGGAAACAAGTGCTGACTACCTGAAAAACTGGTATGAATCTCAAATGGCTTTTTTCCGCAATAACGACAGCAAAGAAACAAGCAACGAGAATCCATTCGCACCGGTTAATCCAATCGGTTTCTTCAACAACTGGATGAAGCAGCAAACCAAGATGGCGGAAGAATGGCGTGGTATGATGGGCACTGCCAATCCCATGATGAGCAGCTTCACACCCGGAATGGAGGGCATGAATGATATGCAAAAGAACTGGAAGGAAATGATGCAGAAGTGGAATGATGAAATAAGCAATCGCTTTGGTATAAAGGCAGGAATGAACCCGGTGATGGGCATGAATGACTTTACGAATGGGTTTGCTAAATTCATGGAACTATGGATGCCGGTATTTAATGCTATGCAAAGCAAAACCTTCACTCCGGAAATGTGGAAACAATATTTTGAGCCTGCCCGCCACAAAGATCTGATGGACAAGATGTTCAATTTTGACATGGATGGCATGAAGCCCATGTTGCAGAACTATTTCAATATGCTGAATAATCACCTTCGCCAATCCACAGGGGCGGGAAGCGATAAGTTCCGGGAGATGGCCAGCCAGATGGAGCAATTCTTTCCGCACAATGAAAACTCACCGTTCGTGCAGTATATGGGCTTGTACAACCAAATGATGAATAACTTCACCGGTGCGGAATCTCCGTTCATCAAAATGATGACACCGGGCGCAAAACGTGAACAGATCATTGCATTCAATGAAATGGGCAACGATATTTCGCAATACATTATGAAGCGCTCAGAAATGCAGTACATGATGTACATGACAGGACTGAAAGCTGTGGAAGCATTTTCTGAAGCTATTTATAATAAAATGGAAAAAGGTGTGGAAATAGACAGCTTTATGAAGTTTTATAATGAATGGCTGGGAATGAATGATAAAGTTTTTCTTGAACTTTTTTCGTCTGATGAATATTCCAGGATCCAGAATGAACTGACTGAAGTATCATTGAAACTGAAAACAGGAACTGACAAGATGATGGAAGGCATGTTCAGTAATTTCCCTTTGGTTCCCCGGTCAGAAATGGACCATTTGTACAAAACCATTTATGATCTGAAAAAGAAGGTTCGCAATATGGAAAAGGAATTTGCCACCGCTCAGAAATCGCAGCCTGCTGCTGAGAAAACCGCCACAGGAAATACAAAGGCTGAAGCAAGCAAAGCCTCATCAGCATCAGAGAGCAAAGCCTCATCAGCATCAGAGAGCAAATCGGCCAATAGTGCCTCAGCCGCGAAGAAGGATACGAAATCTGCCAAGTAAATCAGGCACAAAAAATAGCTGAAATATGAAACTGAATGTGCCCGATTTAATGAACGAGTTTACGGAGACCAGCCATCAGATAATGAAAGGCATGGAGACGCTCCGCAACATTGCTGAAGTAAAAGTGGCTACTTCTCCGAAAACCCTGGTTTGGCAAGAAGATCTGGTAAAGGTGTATCGCTACGACAGGGAAACACCTGCCACCTGCGAAATTCCTGTGCTTATTTCTTTCGCCATGCTGAACCGGCATGATGTGCTGGATCTTCAGCCTGACCGCAGCCTGGTGCAGCGACTCCTGGAGCAGGGGCTTGATATTTATATCATGGACTGGGGTTATCCCACCCGTGAGGACATGTACCTTACCATGGACGATTACATTAACGGTTTCTTAAATGATGCTGTTGATTTTGTCAGGGAAAGCCATAAGGTGCAGAAGATTCATAAGATCGGCATTTGCCAGGGTGGAACCTTCAGCACCATTTACGCAGCCCTTCATCCTGAAAAAATCCAGACACTGACAACACTGGTGGCACCTTTCGATTTTTCAACCAACGACAGCATCCTGTTTAAATGGACGAAAAACCTGAACGTGGATGCGATGGTGGATTCTCTGGGTATGATCCCGGCTGACATGCTGAACAATGCTTTCGGAATGCTGAAACCTACCATGGACATCAGCAAATACACCGGCATTTTCAGCAGCATCCATGATGAAGATAAGCTCATGAATTTTCTGCGCATGGAGCATTGGAAATCTGATTGCCCTGACCTAGCAGGGGAGTGGTACCGCCAGTATATCAAGGATCTTTTCCAGGATAATAAGCTTATAAAGGGCGAACTGGAAATTGGAGGCCACAAGGTGGATTTAAAGAATATTGATATGCCCGTGCTTACTATTTATGCTACGGAAGACAATATCATCCCACCCGATGCAACAAAGCCTATTAATGAGGCAATCAGCAGCAAGGATAAGGAATTGTACCAATTTGTGGGCGGCCACATTGGAGTTTTTGTGGGCGGACGTTCACAGAAGGAACTCGGACCAGCCATTGGAAAATGGATTCAGAAACGGTCATAGGTTTCTTTCTTGATATTTATATAAATCCTCACCTGGTTATTAAACGGGTGGGGATTTTTTTTGCCTTTCGGGGTAATAAGAAATTGCCATTTTGGCAGATTGATCCGGCAATGATAGATAATTCAGGATTGCAGGATAAAGAAAATATTTTATTCCTTAACAGGAAAGTAATATTTAATATCAAGACCAAAATAATGACCACTGAATGGGTCGCTGACTTCTGAGGTTTCCAGATCTTTTTCATACCGGAAGAAAAAGCGCGACATCGGTGTGATCATCCGGTGATACAACAGCCCACCATAAAAGTACCCGCTTTTTTCGGTGCGCCACTCAAATCCCAGGTTTGCCAGCAATGATGGCAGCACATAAAATTTACGTGCTGCGTAAAAACGGAAATTCTCCGTTTGCAATGTAATATCGCTGGGAAAGAAATCTGCAGAAAAACCTGCTGAGGTGGAAAGGTAGGTTTCTCGGCCCAATTGGGTGAAAAGCAGAGCTGTCAGCGGAATTTCATAACTGACGATGCGGAAGGATGAATCTAACGAGAAGTTGGTTCTTGATGCATTAAAATTATAATTACGGGTAGAAGAAAGAATACCCGTTTGTAACGCCCAGCGCTCTCCGAAATGCTGTCTTATCAGCATTCCCAGGGAATATCCACCCCTGGGCGATACTTCCACATTCATGTCATCATTTGTAATGAATATATCGGGACTGTAAATTAACTCAGCCGGAACGATCGGGTTAAATTGCAATCCCACGGTTACCGGGTTTTGTGCAAGACCGGGCGTTATGTTCAGCCAAAATGCCAGAAAGGAAAAACTGATTTTAAGAGGGAGCCTGCAGATTTTGTACATATTCCGGAGCGGAGGCAAAAATTATATCCTTTTCTAAAAGCGGGTCTGGAATTATTAATAACCGGACAAAGAAAGCGGTTGTTCCCTAAAAGTATTCAGGACCGCTGCGGCTTTCTTCGCGGCTTGCCTTGCCCCGGGCTTTTTCTACCACCTCCCGGTTTCCGGGAGTGCGGTTTATATTCGGGGCCTACACCCATATCTCCCGGCAATGGCAGTTTCCTTATTTCGTTGCCAATAAGTTCCTCTATTTGTCGGAACCGCGTCTGTTCCTTTGGATTGTCATTAATAAAGGTAAGCGCCACACCTGTAGCTTTGGCTCTTGCCGTGCGCCCCACCCGGTGAATGTAATCCTCGGCATCCATGGGTACGTCAAAATTGATGATCAGCTCAATGTTCTCAATGTCAATGCCCCGTGAAAGCACATCAGTCGCTACTAGTATATTTAATTTACCACCACGAAATTGTTGTAACACCTTTTCCCGCTCGGCCTGCTCCAGGTCACTGGAAATGGAGGCGGCATTCAGCCCGTGGCGTTTCAACTCGCGGCCCATGCGGTTCACCATTACTTTCGTGGCCGAAAAGATGATTACTTTCTCCACTGACTTTCCTTCCAGCAGATTTCTGATCAGCCTTACTTTTTGTTCATCATACGCCAGGTAAGCTGCTTGCAGAATTCCTTCTGCCGGCTTTGACATGGCGATGTTGATCTCTACGGGCTGCTTGAGGATCTTCTGGCTCAGCGTCCTGATCTTGCCAGGCATAGTGGCCGAAAAGAGAAGGGTTTGCCGCTCCTTGGGAAGATGGCTCAGAATGCGCATGATGTCATCATGGAATCCCATATCCAGCATCCGGTCGGCTTCGTCAAGGATAAGGTGTTCAAGTTCGCTGAAGTCTGCATATCCCATATTAAGGTGAGAAATCAGCTTGCCCGGTGTTGCAATAATAATATCAGCTCCTTTGGTAAGGGCTTTTTTCTGCTGGATAAAATCCTTCCCGTCTCCTCCTCCATAGACAGGGTAGGATGATACCGGTACAAAATACGCAAATCCCTCAAGCTGGCGGTCAATCTGCAATGCCAGTTCTCTTGTGGGAGCAATTACCAATGTATTGATCTTCCGGTTTTTGCCGTGTGCAATCTTGTGCAGGATCGGGAGGAGATAAGCGGCAGTTTTTCCTGTACCTGTCTGTGCGCAGGCTATCAGGTCTTTGTTTTCTAATATAGTGGGTATTGCAAGTTCCTGAACGGGTGTAGCCTCAGTAAAACCCATCGAACTCAGACCATCAAGCAGGTCCTCATCCAGGTCAAATTCGTTGAAATTCAAGTATACAGATTTCTATTGTTAAAAATTTGTCGCAAGTTAATTCTTCTGCAAGGATAACGATGAGTATAAAATGGGATTCCGGCAAGTTCCGGAATGCAGTTAATACCAGGGCAATGGTAAAAGCCGCATAGCTCAAATTTTATAGAACAATTTCAGTCTCTGATTTCTTTATGATAAGGATTTCTGAAAGGAAGCAGTTTTTTATTGCATTCCTTTATATCTTTGTACTTAATTAATCAAATCATAAAAAAAATTAAAATTATGAACAAGTTGAACCTGAAAAGCTTAATGTTAATTCTGGTGTTCGGTTTTGGATTTGCCCTGACTGGATGCGAAAACGACCCATGTGAAGATGTAGTTTGCCAGAATGGTGGATTGGCCACTGAAGTAGGAGATGATGATTGCGAATGTGACTGCGCTGCCGGTTATGAAGGCGAAGAATGTGCTACTGTGAGTGCTGACAAATTCGTTGGTATGTTTGAGGGCAGTGATGATTGTACAGGAGCGTCTTATCCTGTGGAAATCACCAAGAGCGGAACAGATGAGACTATCATCCGTATTGAGAACCTGGGAGAGTTTACTTGTCCCAATGATTATAATGTTGAGGCGAGCGTAGATGGCAATACTTTGACGATTGCTGAACAGACTTTCTGCACGAACATTTACACTCTGAGTGGTTCCGGTTCAATTGAAGGAAATACCCTTACCATTGAATACACGGTTTCATATGATGACGGAGGCACAATAGTTACAGAAACCTGTGAGGTAATAATGCTCCGGCAATAGAGAGCGAATGTTTCAGAAGCAGGACGAATTAGCCTGACCAGAACATACCTTTACTTATAAAAATGCCATTGAACCCGTTAAAGGTCTCAATGGCTTTTTTATTTTTGCTCCCATAGTTATTTTGCCCGGCCTGCCTTCAAATAATAATCTGGCCCATTTAAACCTGTTTATTAATGCTTCTTTTCTCTTCCTCATTTTACCTCTCCAAACTTAGTGTGTAAAAAGTGCTCCTCCTTTTACTTCCTTAAAAAATACCGGAATGAAGGAGACTATGAATTCGTCCCACATCCGTGATTTCCGCTTTCCGCGTCCGAACAAAAGTAGGGGAGCCGCAGGTTTGTTTAGTTTTTTGAAATCCAGCCCAATTTTCCGTCCAACAAGTTGAACCTGAAAAGCTTAATGTTGATTCTGGTTTTCGGTTTGGATTACAGTTTCTTATGAGGCTGCAGGTAATGTCATTACCGCAACTTGTCAAGCAGTAATGCTTCGTAAATAGAATGTTAAAAAAGCAAGGATACATCGCCTGATTAGAATATTTCATCAGCTTTTAAAGCTCCCATGGCATTTTTATTTGTACTCTTTAAATACTCACCATTAATCATTAATTTTAGATGCTACCAATAGCTTCGGAATATGCCTATATTCAAAGAATGGAATTACGTTTTGATTTTAAACTTCAGCTATTAAGAAGCCCGCTTCATGGATCAAAAAAAAGGGATGTCGTGTTGAGGACATCCCTTTTTTAATAGGATCTTGTAGTAAGACCCGATAGTTACAATCGGATGGATTAGTTTCCTTCGTTCTTAGGATTTTTTCTTCCTGGTTTTACTGGCTCGTCAGATTTCCTTCCTGGTTTCACGGTTTCCTCGCTTTTTCTGCCTGGTTCAGTAGTCGGTGTTGTCGGCTCTTCGGTTTGATTCCCGGGAGGAGAAGACGGAGTTCCTGTGCTGGCTTCTGGTTCCAGAGCCAGAATAGAATCGGCTCTGTGGTTAGCCACATCCATTACGCGCTGCTGACATTCCCTCTCCATTTCTTCACGAAGTTCTGCGATCTTTTCCTGAACCGCCATGTCAATTTTCTCCTGATCGGTCATCTCGTCTTTTTCCACATCGGCATCCTCATCTGCAGTCATGTCATCACCATCCTGATCCGTTGTCATGCCATCATTATCCAGCATGTCATCGGCAGATTCGTCATCCGCATCCATTTTAGCCTGAACGATGCTATCCACTTTAGGCTGAACCCGCATTTCCATCTCGTCAGAACACTGCCGGATCATATTTTCCCGGATCAGCGTTGCCTCGGCTTCATACGTAGAGTCGATAATGGCATTTCTTTCGGCATCCGTCATTCCCTTGTCGTTATCGCAAGAACTCAGGACAAATGATGTAGCGCAAAAAGCGCAGAAGATTAAAAACAGATTTTTCATGATTTTAGGCTTTGAATCTTTTAGGTGTAAAAATTAAAATTGTTCGCGTCAAAGATATGCTAAATTTTATTTTACAATTTTCAGCTTACTTTTAGTTATACAAAAAATAATGTTTTGAACCATTTAAACTACCTTTAAGATGCCTGGTAACGTGATAGTTAATAAACCCAAACTAGGGGTTAAGTCTTTTATGAACATCAGGATGCTTCTCTAATTTTCATTTAAGACTAAGATGTCCGTATTATATCGGACTACCGGATAATATAGGATACGAAGAAGCCCCTGCGTTTGCTAGGCAAGGCGCTACCGGCCCTGCCAGGGTTTTACCTGGAAATGCTAACGGTGTCCAAAAGGACGGTAAACCGGGAAATCTATAGCGTGATCTTAAAAACCAGGTAGACCCCAGGACTATTAAATTCTTTGGCTTCAACCAAGTAATTTTCGCTTTGTCCAGATTATATGCTGGTTTATTCATTAAGTCCTTAGCCATTTTTTCCGATTCCACTTTTGCTTTTTCTTCAGTCATTATTCTGAATATTAATTTTTCACATTTCCCCCACAATCTCAACTGTTCTCATACTCACCGTGCAATCTTTCTTCAACAGCTATTATATCTCAAAGATATAATCCTGAAAGTGGTCCCATCCGGCCGAACCGTCTTTTTATTGGGAAGCTCAAATTCCAGCTCCGGGATAAGTATCAGCCCTTTGCTGTCTCTTTACCTGTTCAGCAGGTTATTAAAGGCCCACGAGTGGCGGATTCATTTCGTGATCCGCCATATTGGATTATGTTCTGACTCAATGAAACCTTCATTGCTCATGCTACATCAGCACGAACAATCTGCATAGAAATACCCATAATGCGACAGCGGAAATTTGAGGTTCTCTCCTTTTTTTTATACTTCTGCAATCCCTAAAGGAATTTTCACAACCTCAGAATTTTATGCACTGGCTGGACATCACCATTTTTTTCGTATACATCATCACCATGCTTGGGGTGGGGCTCTACTTCATGCACAAGAACAAAAGCGGGGATGATTACTATGTGGGCGGGCGCAATATGGGCAGCCTGCATATCGGCCTTTCGGTGGTGGCCACGGATGTAGGTGGCGGATTTTCTATTGGACTGGGCGGTTTGGGTTTTGTCATGGGCCTGTCCGGAGCGTGGATGCTTTTTACAGGACTGATTGGGGCATGGCTGGCAGCAGTGCTGCTCATTCCCAAAGTAAAAGGCAACGAAGCATTTGGCCGGTTTCTCACGTTTCCGCAAATCTTCAATCATTATTATGGGGCGAATGTGGCGCTCGTAGCCGGCATTATTTCCGCGATCGGCTACATGGGCTTCACGAGTTCACAGATCCTGGCGGGAGCAAAGTTGGCCAATGGCGCTTTTGCGGCTGTAGACCTGGACACGGCCCTCATTGCCATGGGGCTGATCGTAGTTATATATACCGTATTGGGCGGCCTGAAGGCTGTGATCTATACCGATACAGTGCAATGGATCATCCTGATGGCCGGTTTGATTTTCATCGCTTTGCCTGTAGCCTACACTACCGTAGGCGGCTGGGAAGCTGTGCAGCAAACCGTACAACCGGAAATGCTGACGCTCACCAATATTTCCTGGCAGGAATTGGTGAATTGGGCGGTGACGATCATTCCCATCTGGTTCGTTGGCATGACGCTCTACCAACGCATTTATGCCTGCCGTGATGAAAAAACTGCCAGGCGCGCCTGGTATCTTGCCGGGTTGTTTGAGTGGCCGGTTATGGCTTTTATGGGCGTGGCGCTAGGACTGCTGGCGCGCGTGGCCGCAGACCAGGGAATGTTCGACTACCTGGGCAGCGCCAATGTTTCTGCCACCGATCCTGAAACGGGCCTGCCTATGCTGTTGCGAACGGTACTTCCCGTTGGCCTTATGGGTTTGGTGATGTCAGCCTATTTCTCGGCCATTCTCAGCACGGCCGATAGCTGCCTGATGGCGGCTTCAGGAAATTTCGTTTCGGATATTGTGGGGCGCTTCCGTAAATTCTCTACCGATCACAAAGATTTCGTGGGAATATCGCAAATCGCCACCTTGGTGATTGGTGCAATTTCGCTTCTCCTCGCCTCAGTAATGACACAGGTGCTGGACCTGATGCTGCTTTCTTACGCCTTTATGGTTTCCGGGCTGCTGGTGCCGCTGCTCGGAGCACTCTTCTGGCGACAAACTAGTCCGGTAGCTGCAATGGCCGCCATGATTCTTGGTGGTTTCACAACCATTTCCCTGCAATGGTTTGATCAGCTTTGGCTGAGTCTGGATGCCAATATTTTTGGGATCGCTGTTTCTGCAATCGTGTTTATAGTTGCTAATTCGTTCTTTCCCGGACCGGAGGCGAGAGGAGAGAAGAATGTATCAGAGAAAATATTCTGGATGCAGAATTGAAGAGGAAGTAAAGCTTGTAATACCAGCCGCATTCCACCCCTTAAAATGTCGCTTTGCTACCTTCTGCTTCGGTATTTGATATTCTACATTTGTTCAGGAAAATTAAAATCGAGACTTATGAAAGATCAGCAAATAACGCCTTGTCTTTGGTTCGACAGCAATGGCAAAGAGGCCGCAGAATTCTACTGTGCCATTTTCAGCAATGCCAGGATTACCACCGATACACCCATGGTAGTGATGTTTGAAGTGGCCGGAGAGCAGGTGATGTGTCTGAATGGCGGATCTAAGTTCCGTCCAAACCCTTCAATTTCGTTGTTCTATATCTCGGAAAGCAAAGAGGAAATCCAGAAAATATGGGAGGCTCTATCCAAAGGTGGCAATGTGCTGATGCCGCTGGATGCATATCCGTGGAGCGATCAATACGGCTGGTTACAGGATAAGTACGGTGTTTCGTGGCAACTTTCTTCAGGTAAGCTGGAAGATGTGGGGCAGCACATTACGCCCTGCCTGCTCTTTACGGGAGAGCAACTTGGCCGTGCAGAAGAGGCGCTCAATCATTATACGTACATCTTTAATAATTCCAAAGTTGATGGCATCATGCGGTACGATGCCAACAGCGCCCCTGATAAGGAAGGCACTGTGATGCACGCGCAATTCGGACTGAACGGCTATAAACTAATGGTGATGGACAGCGCTCAGGATCACAGGTACGAATTCGATGAAGGCGTTTCCCTGATGATTGAATGCAAAAACCAGGAGGAAATTGACCACTACTGGAATCGGCTCACAGAGGGCGGAGCCGAAAGCATGTGCGGCTGGCTGGAGGATAAGTTTGGCGTTTCCTGGCAGGTTGTACCTGAAAATTTAGGCGAGCTTATGGGTTCTGGTGATCCTGAAAAGTCAGAAAGAGTGATGAATGAAATCCTGAAGATGAAGAAAATTGATGTTGCCACGCTGGAGCGGGCTTAATGAAGTTTGGTTTGAAATAAGCGTAATGAAACTTGAACAACAATTTATAGCAACACTGCAGAAAAGCCCGGCAAAAGGGGGACACACATACGTGATGTGGCCGGAAGCTGCTGCATTTTTCGGCACTAAAGGCCTGGTGAAAGTGAAAGGAACAATAGACGGCCACCCGTTCCAGAGTGCTTTCATGGCGCTCGGGAATGGCAATCATAAATTACCGGTGAAGCAGGAAATCCGACAAGCTATTGGCAAAGAAGCCGGTGATGAGATCACAGTAAATCTTGAAGAACGGTTGAATTGAAATTAGCACAATGGGGTTGGGGAAAAAACCAGGACAACTCATAACTAATCAAAAAAAGGGAAACCCAAACCGGATTTCCCTTTTTTTAATACATTAAAATCTAAAATATGAACGCTTAATAGCGATAATGCTCGCTCTTATAAGGTCCATTCTTATCCACGCCAATGTATGCGGCCTGGTCAGCCGAAAGTTCTTCCAGTTCCACACCGATCTTTTGCAGGTGCAGGCGGGCAACTTTTTCATCAAGATGTTTTGGAAGTACGTAAACCTTGTTTTCGTATTTGTCCGTATTGTTCCAAAGTTCTATTTGCGCCAGCGTTTGGTTCGTAAAGCTGTTGCTCATTACGAATGAAGGGTGGCCCATAGCGCAGCCCAGGTTCACGAGGCGGCCTTCAGCCAGCACAATAATGTCTTTGCCGTCAATAGTATATTTATCTACCTGCGGCTTGATGGTGTCTTTTGTAGCACCATGCTTTTTGTTCAGCCATGCCATATCAATTTCATTGTCGAAGTGGCCGATGTTGCACACAATGGCTTTGTCCTTCATGGCCTCGAAATGGGGGCCTGCTATGATGTCCTTGTTGCCAGTGGCCGTAACGATAATGTCGGCTTCCTTCACGGCATCAATCATCTTCTTCACTTCGAAACCTTCCATCGCTGCCTGGAGCGCACAGATCGGGTCAATCTCGGTGATGATGACGCGAGCGCCAGCGCCACGCAGCGATTCTGCTGAACCTTTGCCCACATCTCCAAATCCGGCTACTACGGCCACTTTACCGGCCATCATAATATCCGTGGCCCTGCGAATGGCGTCTACACAGCTTTCACGGCAACCGTACTTGTTGTCGAATTTGCTTTTGGTAACGGAGTCGTTCACATTGATGGCAGGCATTGGAAGTGTGCCTTTTTTCATGCGGTCGTAGAGGCGCAGTACGCCCGTGGTTGTTTCTTCGCTGATGCCTTTTACATGCTTGGCAATTTCAGGATATTGGTCGAGCACCACATTGGTGAGGTCGCCACCATCATCCAGGATCATGTTCAGTGGTTTGTCTTCACTGCCAAAAAACAGTGTTTGCTCAATGCACCACTCGTATTCTTCCTCGGTCAATCCTTTCCAGGCAAAAACAGGAACGCCAGCAGCGGCAATGGCAGCTGCCGCGTGGTCCTGCGTAGAAAAGATGTTGCAAGACGACCAGCGGACCTCTGCGCCAAGTTCCACCAATGTTTCAATCAACACGGCAGTCTGGATGGTCATGTGGAGGCATCCGGCAATCCGGGCACCTTTGAGAGGCTGGGTATCACGGTACTCTTCGCGTGTTGCCATCAGTCCCGGCATTTCAGCTTCTGCCAGTTCAATTTCCTTGCGCCCCCAGGCAGCCAGGGAAATATCCCTTACCTTATAATCTTCGGCTTTCACCTTGGTCTCGATCATTCTTAAAATTATTTAAAAGTTAGAAAACATTTTTTTGCGGCTGCAAAAGTACAAAAAGTGTTGTTTTACCTGTAAATATCAATGTCTTATAATGGTTCTTGCATCGAAGGCACTGTACTGAATTTACACAAATCCTTAAAGTATTGATGGAGGCGAAACCTATTGATATACAAGATATTCAGTTAATTAATGTATAGCATTTCACATGAAAATGTCCGGCTATCCCAGGTATTTGGCTACGATCGGCATTCTTCTTCCCATGCCGAAAGCTTTGTCAGAAACGCGCAGGATAGGAGGGAACTGCGCACGTTTGTACTCGCTTTGATTCACCATTTTCAGGATGCGTTTTACGGTGGCCTCATCATATCCGTTTGCTACGATCTCACGCGGACCCAGTCGCATTTCTATATACTCGTGCAGTATTTCATCCAGCACCTGATATGGTGGGAGGCTGTCCGAATCTTTTTGATCCGGTCGTAATTCTGCGGTAGGAGGCCGGGTAAGTATAGACTCCGGAATTTTCTCGTCATTGCGATTAATATAACGGCAGAGTTCGAAAACCTCTGTTTTATAAATATCTCCAATTACTGACAGCCCACCGGCCATATCGCCATACAGCGTTCCATAGCCCACGGCCAGTTCACTTTTATTAGAGGTATTCAGCAGGATGTACCCGAATTTATTGGCCAGTGCCATCAGGATGATCGCCCGGCTTCGCGCCTGCATGTTTTCTTCGGCAATACCAAAAGGCATATCTCCAAAGTAAGGATTCAATTCGGCCAGAAACGCCTGATAAGGACTTTGAACCGGAATTATTTTATATGAAATGTCAAGGATATCAGCTAGTTTCTCCGCATCTGACTTTGATCTGCCGGAGGTATATTCGGTCGGCATCATTACGGCCTGCACGTTTTCGTTGCCCAGCGCCTCCGTTGCCAGCACAGCAACCAGTGCTGAGTCAATTCCTCCTGAAAGGCCGAGAATAGCTTTTTTAAATCCCAGCTTCTGAAAATAGTCGCGAATTCCAAGCACAAGCCCATCATGGATAAGTTCATATTTTGAAGGTTTTGAATAGCGCACAATGGGCGATTGCTTCCTGACGTCTTCCAGATCATATATCCTGAGATCTTCTGTAAAACAATCCAACACATCATATACGCTTCCTCTCGCATTCATCACGGTTGAAGCCCCATCGAAGATCAGTTCAGTCTGAGCTCCCACATGGTTTACATAGAAGATTGGCAATTGATACTTCGAAGCGTTCTTTCGCAGTTCGTCCTTTCTGCGTTCATCATGTTTCCAGGCAAAAGGAGATGCGGCAATATTCACCATAAAGTCCGGAGCCTGGCTGATGAGCTGGTCCATAGGATTTACCGTATAAAGAGGATCTTCCAGCAAGTCCCAGATATCTTCACATATCGTGAGGGCTATCCGGCAGCCATTCAATTCAATGCAGGAATGTTCAATGGCAGGCTCAAAGTACCGGTACTCATCAAAAACATCGTATGTAGGCAGGAGCGTTTTGTGGTAGATATGCTCAATCTTCCCGTCTTTTAAATAAAATGCGGAATTGAAAAGATTCTTTCCTTCGGGCCGGGGATTGTGGGAAGGCCCTCCTACAATGGCAGCAATGCCAACGCATTCACGGGCAATGCTCTCCATACTCTGTTCGCAAAGCTCCAGAAAGTGATCAAACTCCAGAAAGTCGCGGGGAGGGTATCCACAAATAGCCAGTTCAGCAAAAATCACCAAATCGGCTTTTTCTGCTTTGGCTTTTTGAATGGCTGTAATGATCTTGTTGGTATTATAATCGAAGTGGCCCGTGTGGTAATTAAGCTGGGCAAGTGCAATTCTCATGTGTAAATTGAGTTGCAATTAAATTTAATATTAAAACAAAACACCAAGATTGAGGGCTACATAAGCGCTTTTTATAGGATGCTCTTTAACCACGTTAGTAAAACCGTTATTAAATGATAGGCCACCCAGCAAATAGGTAGAGCCTCCGAGCGAATATTGCGCACCTGCGCCAATTACCAATCCCAATCTGAAAAACCGGACATCCGGAGCCATCACCCCCGTACGCTCACCATCGCTTATAATCTCTTCTCCATTCAATACAATATCCTCATATTTAAGTACATTTTTCACCAGCACATCACCTTTTGCAACAGTGCGCATTCCTATGTCAAGTCCAAAATGTCCGAAATAAGTAAAATAGCCAATCTCATTCGTCTTTCCTTTAAGCATTACAGGAATTTCCACATATTGAACATTCATTTCCACAGAAGAATCAATACCTGAGGTAGTATATTTAAAACTGCCGGGAACCTGGCTCAGCATTAACTCAAATGCAACCGCATAATTCTCAGCCAAATTAAATTCAAGCATGGCTCCGTAGGAAAAGCCGAGTTTAGGCCCTGTGCCTTCCAGTGTATCAGAGTCTACTTTCAGAAAGGAGATCAGCGGGTTAAACCGCAATCCAAAATTTACCTTTTGAAAATCAGGTGTTGATTTTTCCTGGGCGGTCGAATTAAATGCAATGAAAGCGAGTATCAGGAAGGCAACAAGGTTTTTCATAGTTTTGCCGTTTGTCAGATTTATGGTGTTAAACAGATGATGATATGATTGGTTTTGCGTGGCGAAAATACCATCTTTTCCTTCCACAAATTATTTTCATTTTTTTCTTCTATGCCTGTGATTCCGGCAGGTATGATGTGGACGTGTCCCATATTGAAGCCCCCATTGAGGTGAAGCGTTTTGAGGTTGAGCTTTTTAATATTCCAGAAGAAAATTTTGAAAAGGAAATCGTCAGTCTTCAGGAAAAATATCCTGAAATGTTCCGTTTTTACGTTGAGCATTTGCTGCGTGCAGGTTCGGTTGAAAAGGAGAGCTATGTGGAAAATCTTAAGAAGTTCGTGTACGATCCCTACATGCGTGAACTATATAATGACCAGATGGCGCAGTTCCGCAAATTTGACCAGTATGAACAGGAGATTGAAGAAGGAATGCGGCATGTTAAATATTATTATCCCAAGGATACCCTGCCTGCAATTTTTACGATCATTACCGGAATGACTTATCAGGTCGTAACGTTTGAGGGCGCTTTTATCGCTATTTCGCCTGATATGTTTTTGGGCGCTGATTATAAATTTTATCCCAGCCGCGATTATTACAATTACCAGATGAGGCGATTCCGGCCGGAATATATTGATGCGCAGGTGCTGAAGGCATATTATTCAATGAAGTTCCCGGAGGCAGAATATGTGGATAATACATTACTCAGCGAAATGATATATCAGGGAAAAATGCTTTTTTGGCTGGACGTGATGGCTCCTGAAATGGATGATACTATTAAAATAGAATATACGGGTGAGCAGCTTGAATGGGCGCAGGAAAATGAGGGCGAAATGTACCAGCATTTTGTACAGGAAGAGCTTTTTTATATAACCAAACAAGTCATTAAGGATAGATACATGAGGGATGCGCCATTCACGATTGCCGAAGGTGTACCACAGGAATCATCGCCACGGCTCGGAGAATATCTTGGTTGGCAAATAGTCAGGAATTATATGGACGATAATGATGCGGTGACAGTTCAGGAATTATTTGCCGATAAAAATTACCAGAAAATATTTGACAGATCCAGGTATAAACCCAGGCTCTGAACGATCATTGGACGGGAAAACTTTCATAGGATTTGTCTTTGAATGCAGAAAAATCTGAACCCGCGCGGAATGATTTTATGCAGGAGCATCCTGATTTTCACTCTCTTTTCCAGGCCCAGTTATCCGTTTCAGTTTTTACCAGATAAAATTCATTGTAGCGCCCATACACCGGTAAAGAAGCTGACCGGGCCATTTGTACGAGCAGGGCAGAAGGGGCAGGCGCTTCATATAAAGAATCCGTGGTTTGAGCCGGAACATCAGAAAAAGGCTCCCCGGCAGGTGCAGCCAGCGATGAATGGAAGTAAGCCAGCTTCATGTCAGGCAACTGTATTCGAAACCAATCTTCTGTGGCAGCAAGTACGGTAAACGGTGTATTTCGCTCTGCGCCACCCAATACAGGCCGGGAGTTTTCCGGACTTCTCCTGAGATTGGCTTGCGCTGCGGTAACCCTCATTAACTTTCCTGGAGCAGAAATGTCAGCAGTGAGGGGTGCAGGTTGTGGCAAGCGGTTGTCAATAAAGGGAAGCGGATCTATTGCACCTCCTGATGTGTAAATCCCAAAATGCAGGTGGTGAGCCGTGTAGCGGGCGTTTCCGGTATTTCCAACCAGGCCGAGCGTATCCCCGGTATTTACTCTTTTTCCGGCTCCCACCATTTGCGAATCCAGATGGGCGTAATAATAACTGGCACCTTCGCCCCGGAGCCACACCACCTTTCCACCCAGCCGGTTGGTGCCGGTGCGCGTAATAATTCCGTTACTTACGGCCACTACCGGGGTTCCGCGCGGTGCAAATACATCCACGCCCTCATGCGATCGTGCTCCGCCATCACGGGGATCAGCCCAAAAACTGAGGATGGACCGTGTATCGCTTTCGGCAACAGGAAAACCGAGTGAAGGCTGTAAACGGATCGTAAGAGTGTAGCGGCCACCTTTTAATAATTCCGGCTGCATCCGGAGAAGATACTCCGCATTGCTTTTGGCTGTAAATTCCATCATGAACTCATCTTCGCCCAGAAAAGCCACCTGCTCAGGAGATTTCCCCTCCTTCAATATAAACAGATCCATGAAAATCCTGAAATGTGCTGGCGGAGTGGTTTCAAGACTAAAGATCATTTTCTGGCCGCGCTTTCCGGTAAATCGCAATCCTGTAGCCTGGACTTTATCCGCGAAAAAATATCCTTCTTCCTGATAGGGCAATGAAATGATCAGAGAATCGCTCAATGCTGCGCTGGCCGTTTGCTGCCATTGCCGCCCCAGTGCAGTCTGCTCCAGCCCGGCTTTTACCAGCGATTTGGTATATACTTCATGCGGACTGCTTTTTTTGATAACTTCTTTAATTTCATTACAGCCTGAAAGAATAAAAACAAAGGAGCAGAGCAGCAGGAAATACTTTCGTGTCATATTGAGTAATAAATATTTCCTGTTTAAATATGGATTTGCGTTTTAAGTTTTAGAAAATTTCATGATTCTCGATAAACTTGATTTCATGACGATCAGCATTTTCAGAATTTGGGAATGCTTCAACTGCCAGGGTCTTTCTACCGGCTTAGTAATTCGGAAGTAGTGCAAGGCGTCCGTCAACTTTATGAGAAAAGTTTTAATTAAATTTAAAATTGCCCCTACTTGTTATATACCTGCATTCCCGCCATTTTTTAGGAACTTTGAAGCCTTCATAGAGTGGCTAAACATTACATGCAATATCCTTCTAAGCTTATTGAAGAAGCAGTAAATGAATTTATGCGGTTACCTGGAATCGGGAAAAAAACTGCAACCCGGCTGGTACTAAGCCTGGTGAAACAGCGGCCTGCTGAAATTTCTCATTTTAGTGGTATTCTTCAAAAGCTATCTGAAAATCTGAAGCACTGCCAGGTATGTCATAACCTTACGGATGATGATATCTGTGCGATTTGCGGAAATCCGTACCGGGATGGAAGCGTGCTGTGCATTGTAGAGGATGTGCGCGATGTACTGGCCATTGAGAACACGGGGCAGTACCGTGGCAAATATCATGTGCTGAACGGTCTGATTTCTCCGATGGATGGAATCGGGCCGGATGATATTAATGTTAACAATCTGATCGTTCGCATTGAAGAAGAAAAAGTAGGGGAAATCATTTTTGCCCTCAGCGCCACAATGGAAGGTGACACTACCATGTTCTATATCTCAAAAAAAACCCAACCAATGGATATCCGGATTTCTACGCTTTCGCGCGGAATAGCGGTGGGAGGGGAGTTGGAATATGCTGACGAAATTACCCTTGGACGCTCTATCATCACCCGCATACCTTATAGCGTATGAAGCTCTCAGTAATTATAGTCAATTACAACGTAAAGTATTTTCTTGAACAGGCGCTCTATTCTGTGAGGAGAGCCGGAAAAAGAATGACAGAGGCCGGCCTGGGCGAATATGAAGTTTACGTAGTAGATAATAATTCGGTGGACGGTAGCGCTGAAATGGTGCGGCATAAATTCCCTGAAGTAAAGCTCATTGTAAATGAGAAAAATGCGGGTTTTTCTGCCGCCAATAATCAGGCAATATCCCTGAGCAAAGCGGAATATATTCTCCTGCTCAATCCTGATACGGTGGTGGAAGAAGACACTTTCACAAAATGTGTCAGCTTCATGGACGATTATCCAATGGCTGGTGGCCTGGGCGTAAAAATGCTGGATGGAAAAGGGCGGTTTCTGCCGGAATCGAAGCGCGCTTTCCCCACGCCCTCCGTGGCTTTTTATAAAATGTCAGGGCTTTCTTCGCTTTTTCCAAAAAGCCGGGTGTTTGGCCGCTATCATCTTGGCTATTTAAGCCCCGAAGAAGTACACGAAGTGGATGTACTGGCCGGAGCCTTTATGCTGATGCGCAAAAGTGTGCTGGATGAAATCGGCCTTCTGGACGAGACCTTTTTTATGTATGGCGAGGATATAGACCTCTCTTACCGGATAAAAAAAGGAGGTTATAAAAATTACTATTATCCTAAAACGCGGATCATTCATTACAAAGGAGAAAGCACACGCAAAAGCAGCGTGAACTATGTTTTTATCTTTTATAATGCAATGGTAATTTTTGCGAAAAAGCATTTTTCTTCCGGGCAGGCGAAAATGTTTTCCTTTCTTATCAACATTGCAATTTACCTGCGGGCAACAGCATCTGTCATTGCCCGAATCATTAAAACACTGGCCCTGCCGGCAACAGATGCAGCAATGATATTTGGCGGGTTGCTGCTTTTAAAGAATTACTGGGAAAGCACAGTAAAATATATTGATGGCGGTGAATATCCGGTTGAGCTGGTTTATTACAGTTTTCCCGCCTATACGCTGATCTGGATTTTAACCAATGCGCTTTCAGGCAGCTACCAGAGGCCCTATAGTTTAAGAAAACTGGTAAAAGGCGTGGTAGCAGGGACAATTCTTATATCTGTTATTTATGCATTTTTACCGGAATCATTCCGCTATTCGCGCGCGCTCATTATTTTGGGCGCTGCTATCGCAGCTGTAATTATGATGTTTAACCGGCTGTTATTGCACCTTGTGCGGGAGCGGAATCTTGATTTTGGAGAACCCAGGGAGAAGCGAGTGGCAATAGTAGGAAATCCACAGGAGGCCAACCGCGTGTTGGCCTTGCTTGAAAAAACCCGTGTTAATTTTAATCTAACCGGATTTGTTGCTACCGAGGAGTCGTACGAGAACGAAACAAACTTTGTGGGTTCCATCCGGCAGCTTAATGAAATTGCCGAAGTATATCAGGTAAACGAAATTATATTCTGCTCCAAGGATGTGTCTTCCCGCGAAATAATTCATTGGATGACGACAATCAGCAAAGCAAACGTAAATTATAAGATCGTTCCTGAGGAGAGCCTCTTTATTATTGGCAGCAATTCAAAGCATGCGCAGGGTGATCTCTATACTATCCAGCTTCATCTGGCGCTGTCAAGGCCGGATGTCCGCTTCAGAAAAAGATTAATGGATCTTGGTATTACGCTGTTTCTGTTTGTGGCTTCTCCGGTTTTAATCTGGAGAATTAAAGACAAAGGCGGATATTTCAGAAATATAATCCAGGTGCTTTCCGCAAAGAAAAGCTGGGTAGGATATGTGCCGGTGGAACAAAAAGAATCGCTGCCAAAAATACCACGGGGTATATTAACTCCACAAGATCGCTACGCCTACAGAAAAATGGGCCTTCCAATGTTGGAGCGGCTTAATTTCCTCTATGCAAGAGATTACAGGATAGAGCAGGATATAGAGATTGTGTGGAATGGTCTGAGGCACCTGGGAAGACAACAACTCAAATTGTTTTATGATGAAAGAGATCGTTCATACAGCCAAGGCTCCGAATCCAATAGGACCCTACAATCAAGCAGTTAAAGCAGGGAATACGCTCTATTGCAGTGGCCAGATCGCCATTGACCCTGAAAATGGCGAGTTGCTCCGGGGAAGCGTGGGAGCAGAAACCCGCCAGGTAATGGAAAACCTGAAGTATATTTTGGAAGAAGCAGAAATGGCGCTTTCTGATGTGGTGAAATGCAGCATTTTTCTAAGGAATATGGATGACTTCACCATCGTGAATGAGGTTTACGGAGCCTATTTTATTGAAAATTTCCCTGCACGGGAAACGGTACAGGTAGCACGTTTACCTAAGGATGCAAGGGTGGAAATATCATTGATCGCTGTTAAAGCTTAGCTTTAAATATGATGATCTGATCTAAATAAAAACGATCCGGAAAATCAATAAAAAAAGGCTGCCTATAAATAAGACAGCCTTTTTTACTTTCTGAAATGCAAAGGGGTTAACCCAAATAAGCTTTCAGCAGCTTGCTTTTTGAAGACTTCCTCAGTTTTCTGAGTGCCTTTTCCTTGATTTGCCGGACACGCTCCCGTGTCAGGTTCACCTTTTCGCTAATGTCTTCGTAAGAATGTGGGTAATTTCCTTCCAATCCAAAGTGGAGTTTAAGGATCTCCCTTTCTTTCTCAGAAAGAATAGACATTACACGAATGATCTCCTTTTGCAGCGACTCATGCAGCAAGTCCTTGTCAGGATCAGGTTCTTCGTTATTGCTTAATAATGCAAGCAACGAAGTATCTTCCTCATCGCTGATGGGTGCATCTATTGACAGGTGCTTGCTTGAAGTGGAAAGGGTCGTTTCAATTTCCGCCTGAGGAAGTTCCAGCTTTTCAGCAATTTCCTCTGTTGTTGCCTCTCTTTCAAACTTTTGCTCCAACTCGGCAGCCGCAGACCCGATTTTGCTGAGGGAACCAACCTTATTAAGGGGCAACCTCACCAACCGCGATTGTTCTGCCAGTGCCTGCAGGATGGATTGCCTGATCCACCATACTGCGTAAGAAATGAATTTAAAACCACGGGTTTCATCAAAGCGCTGCGCAGCTTTAATAAGTCCAAGATTTCCCTCATTGATCAGGTCGCCCAGGGTAAGCCCCTGGTTTTGATACTGTTTAGCTACAGAAACCACGAATCGCAAGTTTGCATTTACGAGTTTTTCCAGCGCATAGGGGTCATTTTGCTTAATTCGTTTAGCCAGTTCCACTTCTTCGGCAGGCGTTATCATTTCCACCTTGCTGATTTCGTTCAGATACTTGTCCAGCGATTTGTTTTCCCTGTTGGTAAACTGTTTACTGATCTTTAATTGTCTCATTCTACCTCCTTATGTAATTTACTTGTCATAGAAATACTTTTTAATCGAAAACACGTTTCAAATTTCCAGGCGCTCGCCTTAACAAATGCCATGCCCCTGTCCAGGAAAAAACATCCTGAAAAAAGCTTTGAATAAGTTTTAATGATGAAAAAGGCTGGATAGCTAAATACTGCGGGGAAAAAATTGGGGCGCAAAGTTAATAAAAGCGTTTGAAAATTTGATCGCATTATAGCAAAACCCGTGCAGCAACGGTCGTTTCAGGTAGGCTTAATCGCTTACGTATACATACTTGTTACTTCGGTCAGGCTGCCGTTAATATTTCATGTAAACACGCAAGGAGGTGTTTCCGTTTCCAGATAGGTTGAGCCCTTTCGAGTTTTTTGCAATGCTCGCAAAAATGAACATATCCTTTCGGCTGCGTTTTATATCAAAAATAAAAGCAAAGAACACATGACTATTAAACAGCATAAAAACCTTACCGGGAAGGACGAGACAATGAGCAAAACCATGCAGGAGCAAGGCATGACCGGAGAGCAGGCCGAGGAAGCAGCTAAAATGGAAAAAGGAAAGAACTATACACCGGTATCCAATCAAAAGGATGAAGAATCAGGAAACCCTGGTGAGAGACCACAATATGAGAACTGGACTGAAGAGCAGTTGAGAACCAAAGCCGCAGAAAAGAACATTGATAATTATCAAAAACTGGATAAAACAGAACTTATTGAGGCATTGCGCAATCTTCCACCCAGTGATAACCGTTACCGTTATAAAGTGTAGAAGATCGCTTTCAGAATTGCCGGCAATCAGCTATAGGAGCGGTTGAATGTAAGTTTTTCATTCAGCCGCTCTTTTTTTATCCTAATATCCTATACTTGAATAGACAAAGCAACCTGATAATCAATCCGGAATCCAGCTTAATTTAGAAACAATAACTTTGGGATTCAGGTTGAACATAGCATACTGTATATAATAAAACGATGCCTGAAGCAACTGCAGATTTCTGCCAATTATCGATGACATGAACTATCAGACACTAACTTAATATCTTAATGATGAATCTTGAACAAAGAATAAAAACACTGGCAGATGAATATCATCCGGATGTTGTAAGAATCAGAAGGCACATTCATGCCCACCCGGAATTGTCATTTCAAGAATTTAAAACAGCAAAATTCATAGCAGATGAACTGAGAGCTATGAATATAGAACATACAGAAGGTGTGGCAGATACCGGCCTGGTAGGAATCATAAAAGGTAAAAATCCAGAGCGCAGAACCATCGCATTGCGTTCAGACCATGACGCACTGCCTATAGTTGAACAAAACGAAGTTCCATATAAATCGCAAAACGAAGGAATAATGCATGCCTGTGGCCATGATGTCCATACGGCATCTCTTTTAGGGGCCGCACGAATTTTAAATGAGGTACGGGATAATTTTCAGGGAACCATCAAGCTGATTTTTCAACCCGGAGAAGAAAGAGATCCTGGCGGAGCTTCATTAATGATAAAGGCCGGAGTATTGGATAATCCACGGCCCGGTAAAATTTATGGACAGCATGTTTTTCCCGATCTGCCAGTAGGCAAAGTGGGTTTCAGGCCAGGGCAATATATGGCTTCTACGGATGAAATTTATGTTACAATTAAAGGAAAAGGAGGCCATGCAGCCCTTGCCTATAAGCTTGTTGACCCCATTCTCATTTCCTCGCATATTATAATTGCATTGCAACAGATCGTAAGCAGAAATGCCCGCCCTGATATTCCTTCCGTATTATCATTTGGAAAAATTACTGGAAAGGGATCTTTTAACATAATCCCCGATACCGTAACAATGGAAGGCACATTCAGAACATTAAATGAAGAATGGCGTGAAAAAGCTCATCGCCTGATGAAAAAAGTTGCGGAAGGAGTTGCCGCAAGCATGTCAGGCAGTTGTGATTTTGAAATCCGCAAAGGATATCCCTTTTTAGTTAATGATCCCGAAGTTACGCAACAAGCTAAAAACCACGCCATTAAATATTTAGGAGAAGACAATGTTGTGGATCTTCCGGTGCGAATGACAGGAGAAGATTTTGCTTATTATTCTCAGCAGGTTCCCGGGTGTTTTTACAGGCTTGGTATAGCAAACGAAAACAAAGGAATTGATGCCGGTTTACATACCAGCCGCTTTAATATAGATGAGGATGCATTAAAAATCGGAATGGGGCTGATGGCATGGATTGCATGTTCGGAACTCCCGTTAGATTAATTTTATTCACATATTAACAATGCTAAAAACAGACGTATTTTATAGCCTAATATGCTTTTAAACAGCATATTAGTTATTCAGCGAATCAAATAGCCAAATCAAATATTTTCATTTTGAACAATTCTTATGTTTATTTTTTAATCTTTTTGTTATAATATTGCCTTTTCAAATAAATGATCAAAAACCAATGAGAAATTTCAGTTTATCAGAGAACGAAGTATTGGAGATGAAAGCCTTTTACCAACAGGAAATGGCTAATCTCCGTAAGCGGCTGGACCATGTGCAGTCAATAATTGGCAAACTGGATACTGGCGGGTCTGAAGTAAAAGCACCGGCTCCTACAGCACCGGCTACCAGAACTGCAAGTGCCCCGGCCACAGGAAGTTCTGCAAGTGCAGCCACTACAGAACAGGCTCCTGCTCCACAAAAACGGAGAAGACGTAAAAGAACCACTGCTACTGCTGCTACTACAGCAGCCCCTGCAACTACTTCCAAACCAAAGGAAGCAAAAAACGAGGGTAGAAGAGGCAGAAAATCAAAATGGGGAACGTATATTTTAAAGACCCTGGAGAAAGAAAACGAACCCATGCCGGCCAATGAATTAGTGGACAGGGCAAGAACACGCTACAACGTTCCGGAGAAAGATGAGACTAAATTAAAAGCTGCAATTGCCGGTAGTTTATACCGCCTGCAACATGTAAATGACCAGATACAACCTTACAATGCTGAAGGCATCAGAGGTAATGTTTATGGTTTAAAGGATTGGTTTAAGGGTGATAATTTGAAAGAGGAATATCAAAATAACCTCAGGAAAAAATTAACTGAAAAAGCAACTGAGGAATATCTTGCAGCCAAAGCTTCTTCAGGTGACAGCCGCGCAAAAAAAGCCGGCAGACCAGCCAAAGCTGAAGCAGCACCAAAAAAGAGAGGCAGAGGAAGACCTCCTAAAAGTGCATCTCCGGCTGTGCAAGCTAAACCCACTGCTACTACCGGCAAGAGACGGGGAAGAAAAAGAAAAACTGAAACGGCTCCGGCACCTGCTCCGGCAGCCACTTCCGTCAAACCAAAAGGCAGAAGAGGCAGAAAGCCCAGAGCGAAATCCTGATGATTTTTTGTTACAGCAAAAGGCCATATTCTGAATATTCAGGATATGGCCTTTTTTTATCTGTTCATTATGGTATCTCTTAAACCTGTTACTTCCTAATCTTCTTTTATGCAGCAAGATCTTTTTGCCTTTGTATATTCCGTAACTGAAATTACATCTTTTGTAAAAGAATTACTGGAAGAAGAAGATTCCTTGCAGGATATTTTTATAAAAGGAGAGGTATCACAATTTACCCGAGCTCAATCCGGGCATCTTTACTTTTCTTTAAAAGACCCCGCGAGCCAATTATCTTGTGTAATGTTCAAGACCGGCCGTACCGCCTTCAAAATGCCTGATCTGGACAGAGGAGAAATGGTGGTGGTGCGTGGGTCATTTTCGGTTTACCAGGCGCAAGGCAGGTATCAGTTTTTGGTTTCTGAAATAAGAAAAACCGGGGTAGGGGACTTATACCAGCAATATCTCCGCTTAAAAGAAAAACTTGAAAAAGAAGGACTTTTTGAAGCCGCCCGAAAGCGTCCTTTGCCTTTTTTGCCCCATAAAATCGGAATTGCTACTTCTGCCCAGGGCGCGGTAATTCATGATATGATCAGAGTTTTCAGGACGAAATTTCCTCATATTGAAGTCGTGCTGTTGCCTACGCTGGTGCAAGGAATAGCGGCTTCCCGAGATATGTGCAGAAGTGTTGAAGTACTGAACCAGATATCAGGGCTGGAATTAATTATTCTGACCCGGGGAGGCGGCTCCTTTGAAGAATTGTTTTGTTTTAATGATGAAACCCTGGCGCGAACAATTGCTGCTTCGCGGCTCCCGGTAATAAGTGCAGTGGGACATGAATCAGATTTTACCATCGCTGATTTTGTTGCAGATTATCGTGCTTCAACACCTACGGCTGCTGCGGAAATTGCAGTGCCGGATGCAAAGGAATTGATGAATTACCTTTCCAATGCAGAATTGCTGCTGAGACGGCAGTCTGAGAGACTTGTAAAGGAGTATAGCCAGAAACTGGATGAGGAACAACGGAAACTTTCCTTCCTCGCAGAAAAGGTATTGGGGCAAAAAAGGTCAGAGTTGCGTTATTTTAAGGCGATTCTGAAGTGCGATGGGATGAAAGCCCAACTAAAGAAAAAGCAGGAAACGATAACAACCTTAATGAGAAACAAATTAGTTTCAGAAAAGCATCACCTGGCAGTGTTGGCGCAACGAATAGAGTTATTGGACGTGAAACAAAACCTGGAAAGAGGATATTCGCTGACGCTGAAAGACGGAAAGATCATAAAATCAATTGGCAATGTGGCTGTGGCCGATGAACTGGAAACTGTAACTGCCCGAGGCAGGATATTTTCAGAGGTTACCCGGATTAAACGATTAAGAAAATGAAAAAGAAAAGAAGTTTTGAGGAGCAGATTAAACGAATAAATGAAATTACAGAGGCAATGCAAAATGCTGAAATGGGACTTGAGGAAAGCCTGGCGCTTTTTGAAGAAGCTACAGAGTTGATAAGAAACTGTCAGGATTATCTTGATGATGCGGAGCTTAGAATAAAGAAAATAACGGATAAGAACTTTCCGGATGTAATGGAAGATTTTGAGCAATAATGAAAGTAAGCAGTGCTTTTAGTAAGAGAGAGGGATCATGTTGGTCAGAGATACGCTTGCTTTATTCAAATATCAACTTAACATAATATAAATTATATAACAATTGAATTTTTCACTTATAACAACAAAACCACCTGAACTACAACACGTTCAGGTGGTTTTGTTAAAGTTTTGAAACCAGTTACTTTTCCTGCATCAAAGCATTCAGCGCCTCAGCTTTTTCTCTTTTATCAAGCCTCAAATAAATTTCTCTGAGCGATATCATTGTATTTTTATCTTCAGGATCTATTTCATGTGCCTTTTCCAGGTAAGGCAAAGCTTCGGAGAAAATCTCTTTGTATTCAGCCTTTAATTGATTTGCCTTTTGAATATTGGTTTCATTCAGCTCTTGATTTACGATCTCAACACCCTGGTTATAGTAAATTATGCCCAGGTTGTAGTTAGCTTCAAAGTTATTGGGTTCTCTTGCCAGCGCTCTGCGGTTGATCATTATTGCGCTGTCAATTTTGCCCGCTTTGTCGTAAACATTGGCAAGAGCCACTAAAATACTGGTGTTGGACCGATCAAGTTCTGATGCTTTCCGGAGCTTTTCAATCAGCACATCCGTCTGGCCAAGTTTTAAATATAAATTCACCTCCATGTTGCTGAGTAACACATCTTCCGGAAAAAATTTTCTTCCTTGTTCGATGTATTTAATGGCCTCTGCGGTATCGCCATCATTGAGTTCCATCTGGTGTAATGAGGAATATACCCACGGATCCTGGTAATCCAGCTCAGCCAATTTCTTCAGGGTTCGCTGGGCATTTTCCATATCCTTTTCAATTACATACGCCTGTGCTGTATAAAAAATAGCGGCCGTATCTATCTGATCAGGATTTACCTTTTTGCTCATTGCAAGATAAGATTCAAATGCCTGAGACGCAGCCTTGAAATCCTTATCTGTATACGCCTTTGCTCCGGTATTGTAGGCATCTATCAGCAATTGCTTCAGGTTCTCATTTATTTCCTTGTCAAACTTTTCTTTCTCATCATACTTCCTTGCAGTGAGATAAGATTCAAAGGCAAGATCCGTCAGATTAGGATACTTCTCTCTCATTTCCTCATTGCCCATCGCAGTGGTATAAATAAGGCCACGGTAGTACCAGGTTTTAGGATCTTCAGCCGTTTTTTCATGCTTAATGGCTTCCTCAATCAATGCTATGGCATTTTCGGTCTGACCATTTTGTAATGATAAATAGGCGGAAGTTCTTTTACTGTTTTGTGCTGAGGCTATTGATACAATACCCAGGAAAAACAGTAAGGCAAAAGTGCTTTTCATAACGTTGTCGGTTTGAAATGGATTTGATTAGTTATTACTTTCTTCGTCTTCTGATCCGGTTTCATCCGGGTTCTCATTTTCTGGTTCATCAGGAGAAATTTCTTCATTGCTTAATTCGATGACTTCTCCTTCTATTTCTCCTTCAGCGGCCAGTTCCTCCTCTTCTTCGCGTGCGACTTTCGCCACGGAAGCGATTTCATCTTTGGCACCCAACCGGATGAGCCTTACGCCCTGCGTGGCGCGGCCAATCGTCCTGAGTTTGTCCATTGCAATTCTGATAGTAATACCGGATTTATTAATGATCATAAGATCATCCTGATCAGTAACATTCTTAATAGCAATCAGTTTGCCCGTTTTATCCGTGATCTGCAACGTCTTCACGCCCTTTGCCCCACGGTTGGTAATGCGGTAATCTCCAACTTGCGATCGCTTTCCGTAGCCTTTTTCGCTTACCACCATTACTGTAGATTCTTCATCGGCAACGCTCACCATTCCAATTACTTTATCATCTTTCTTGCCGCTGAGCCTGATCCCGATCACTCCCCTGGCGGTGCGTCCCATTGGCCTGATCGCGCTTTCGTGGAAGCGGATTGCCTGGCCTGAAGTTGAAGCTATCATCACCTCAGAATTTCCACTGGTTAATGCTACTTCCAAGAGCTGGTCATCCTCATCTATAGTAATTGCATTGATTCCTTTAATACGTGGACGGCTGTAGGCTTCGAGCGGAGTTTTCTTGATGATGCCTTTTTCCGTACAGAAAAGAATGAAATTATTGTTCAGGTATTCCTCATTCTCAAGATTATTTACCGGAATGACGGCCCGGATCTTATCATCCGGTTCAATATACAAGAGGTTTTGTACGGCTCGGCCCTTTGTGGTCCGGGTGCCTTCCGGTATTTCCCAAACCTTCATCCAGAAGCATCTGCCTTTTTCCGTAAAAAATAGCATGTAATTATGGGTAAAGGCAACAAACAGATACTCGGTAAAATCCTCCTGCCTGAAGCCTGCGCCTTTGCTGCCGCGACCTCCCCTGCCCTGCGATTTATAATCTGCCAGCGGTGTGCGTTTCATGTAGCCCATGTGGCTGATGGTCACCACCATCTCTTCATTAGGGATCAGGTCTTCTATCGAAATATCTTCATTTGTAAAAAGAACTTCCGTTCGTCTTTCATCCCCGAATTTCTTTTTGGTCTCAGTCAATTCATCCTTAATGATCTGCATCCGGAGTTCCTTATTTTCCAGCACACTTTTAAGGTATTCGATGGTTTTCATTAATTCATTATACTCATCCTTCAACTTGTCTCGCTCCAGGCCAGTAAGCTTTTGCAGCCTCAGATCAAGTATTGCCTTGGCTTGTATTTCAGAGAGTTCGAAGCGGCTCATAAGCCCCTCCCGTGCCTCATCGGGTGTACGGCTGCCGCGGATCAGGTTGATCACCTCGTCCAGGTTATCTATTGCGATAATAAGCCCCTGCAGGATGTGCGCACGTTTTTCGGCCTCGTCAAGTTCATATTGTGTGCGCCTCACGATCACTTCATGGCGGTGCTCCACATAATACTTCACCATATCCTTCAGGTTCAGCACAATGGGGCGACCCTTTACCAGCGCCACATTGTTGATGCTGAAACTGCTTTGCAACTGTGTGTACTTGAATAGTTGATTCAACACCACGTTGCTAACCGCATCTCTCCTAACCTCATACACCACGCGGTATCCGCTACGATCACTTTCATCATTAACTGCAGATATCCCCTCGATAACGCCACTTTTTACGAGTTCAGCGGTGGCCTTGATCATGTTCGCTTTGTTCACCTGGAAGGGCAATTCCGTTACGATGATTTTATCTGATCCTTTTTCAGAAGGTTCAATGTTGGTTTTACCCCGCATCATCACCCGGCCTCTGCCGGTCTCGAAGGCGCGTTTTACACCATCATAGCCATAAATTATTCCACCTGTAGGGAAATCCGGAGCCTTGATGAACTGCATCAGTTCTTCAATGGTGATGTCGTTATTATCAATGTAGGCGATGGTGCCATCCAGGACTTCAGAAAGATTGTGGGGCGCCATATTCGTGGCCATTCCCACAGCGATCCCGGATCCACCGTTTGCAAGAAGATTTGGAAAGCCTGCAGGAAGAACGACCGGCTCCTTGAGTGATTCGTCAAAGTTGGGCCGGAAATCAACCGTGTTTTTATCAAGGTCAGTGAGCAATTCTTCAGCAATCCGGGAGAGGCGGGCTTCTGTGTAACGCATGGCTGCCGGAGGGTCGCCATCCACAGAGCCAAAGTTTCCCTGGCCGTCAACAAGACGGTAACGCATACTCCATTCCTGCGCCATCCGAACCATAGTGTCATAAACTGCTGAGTCGCCATGAGGGTGATATTTACCCAGCACTTCCCCCACTATACGCGCGGACTTTTTGTAAGGACGGTTAAATCCAAGCCCTAACTCGGTCATTGCATAAAGCACCCGCCTGTGTACAGGTTTCAGTCCATCACGCACATCAGGCAACGCTCGTGAAACAATTACGGACATCGAATAGTCAATGTACGCTGAGCGCATTTCTTCTTCAATATTGATCGGGATGATCTTTTCGCCTTCTGCCATTTATCTCGTAAAAAGTTTGATGAATAAATTTGATTTGAAAAACTTCACAAAAGTACCCCGAAAAAGCCACCTGACCCTGTCCGTTTGTGGGTTTTATTGCACAAGTTGTGGAAAAGATCAGCATACTGCCCCGCTCCTTCTTCCGGATTGGAATTAAAGGAACAGGCCGGCTAATTACAATTTAAATGTTCAGCCTGAAAACCCCGGATCTGTTGGAATTCTCATATCAGAAGTAAAGCCTGCCTCTTTGCATCTTCATGTTCTTTAATTTTGGAGCTTAATTCAAAATAATTATAAAAATGAAATTCTCCCTGCCGTTGGCCATCTTGCTCCTCTCCTCTCCTTTTGCTTTCAGCCAGGTGTTTGATTCGGTTGACGTGCAGCATTATCATATTGCGATGCAGTTTCCGCAGCTATCTGCAAAAACTTTTACGGCACGTTGTAATATTTCTTTTAAAACCAACCAGAATCTCGATGAGGTAAACCTGCATCTCTCCTCTCTTACTGTGGATTCGATATTTCTGGGACAGCAAAAAATTACGTTCTCCCATACCGGTGACAATCTTCAGGTTTTGCTTCCCGCTTCAATGAATCCCGGTGATACCGCCACTATCGCTGTTTATTATCAGGGAACGCCTGCACAGGATCCCTCCAGATGGGGCGGTTTTTACTTCAATACAATACAGGATGGATATGCCTGGAACCTGGGAGTCGGTTTCGAGGTGGATCCTCATAATTTTGGCCGGGCATGGTTTCCGTGCCGCGACAATTTTGAAGATAAAGCAACTTACACTTTTGCCATTCTTACCGATTCAAATCTCAAAGCTTTTTGCAATGGAAGCCTGGAAAACGTAACGAATCACGGCAATGGCACCAGCACCTGGAATTGGAATCTGCGCGACTCTATTCCTACTTATCTTGCTTCAGTAGCCATTGCCAATTATCATGAAGTCTATTTTCCCTATACCGGCATAGCATCCACTTTCCCGGTTTCCGTGGCTGCACATCCCGAGGACACCGGCAAGGCACGGAAATCCTTTGAGAACCTGCCCCGGGGATTGCTTGCATTTGAGAATGCCTATGGTCCGCAACCCTTTGAGCGCGTTGGATTTTGTGTAGTACCATTTACCGGAGGAGCGATGGAACACGCTACAAACATTGCTTATCCCAGGTTTGCGACAGATGGCACGCTCGCCTACGAAAGCCTTTGGGCACATGAGCTTTCACACCACTGGTGGGGCGATCATGTTACCTGCGCAACAGCCGAAGATATGTGGCTGAACGAAGGTTGGGCTTCCTGGTCTGAAGCTTTGTTTTTTGAACATTTGAATGGCGCTGAAGCCTACCGGGAATATGTACGGGCGAATCATCTCCAGGTGTTGCGATATGCGCATACTGATCTTGGCGATGAACAACCGCTCCCCGTTTCGCCTGTAGGACATGAGCATACTTACGGAACACATGTTTATAATAAAGGAGCTGACATGGTGCATACACTTCGTAATTATATTGGAGATGCAAAATTTTTCCCGGCCCTTAAATTATATCAGGATTCTTTTGCTTTTAAAAATGCTTCATCCGCAGATCTCAGGGATTTTCTTTCCCGGCACACGGGCGTAGATCTCCAGCATTTCTTTAATGACTGGATATTTCAAGCCGGGTTTGCGCATTTCAGTATTGAAAAATGGAGCAGTTCACAAAGTTCCACCGGATACGATATTACCGTAAACCTGCGCCAGAAGCTGCGGTTTGCTGACCATAATTTCACCAATGTCCCGCTGGAATTGGTATTTATGAGCAGCGACTGGAAGATGCATGTAGAGACAATAATGTTGAGTGGAAACGGCATAGAAACGCAAGTAAATATTCCATTTGAACCTGTATTTGCCGGTGTAAATATTGACGGCAAACTGAGCGATGCAAAAACCCGCCAGCATAAAATAATTGCAGAAAAAGGCGTTTACGAGTTTTCAGATGCACTTATGGAAATAGATGTGGAATCAATCACCGATTCTGCTTTCCTCTTGGTGGAACATAATTGGGTGGCTGCAGATCCCTTCAAAGGCCAGAATCCTGGAATTCGTATTTCTGACTATCGCTATTATTCCGTGAGCGGGGTATGGCCCATCCAATTTGAGGCAACCGCCACGATTCCTTATGAGGGCCGCACCATAGCAGGTGGCTATCTGGATCATACACTTGATATATCAACTGAAGACAGCCTGGTTTTGCTTTATCGCTCCTCTCCTTCTCAGAATTGGACAGAATATCCTGATTATGAAAAAGAGATGATTTTAAAAACAGATAAGCGGGGCAAGATCATCATCAATGATCTGAAACAGGGGGAATACGTAATCGGATATCGCGACATTGCAGCAAGCGTTGAAGAACCCAAAGGCCGCGGACAGTTGCAGCTTTTCCCCAACCCGGCTGAAGGCTGGGTACGCATCAAAAGCCCGGTATCGGGTATGGCCACACTCACAATTTTTGATATGAGTGGAAAACAAGTAGACCGGCAGCACCTGCAGCTCGGAGATACAACTACGCTCGTGCAATTACAGGATTACCGCAAAGGCACTTATTTATTTGAGGTGCGGCAATATGACTGGACGGCACAGCAAAAAGTTGTCGTGAGATAGCGATCAGGTTCCAGCAATTTCAAACTCGGTTTGGTATTCATGATTCAAATCACTTCACGCGTCCTTTCGCTTCCAGAACGGTAGCACAAGCTTTTATCTTCTCGGCTTCTGAAGCAATATCATCCAACACTTCCTTTACATATTCTGAGACTGTAAAATTTCGTCCGGGAAAGATGACTTCAGATTCCTCCTCAAGCTCCTCAAGCTCTTCTTCCAGTTGGCTGCTACCATTTTTAATCTCACCCAAAAGATTTGTGTAGCCAGGGCTTTCAAGGTCGAGAACCAGATATCCCTTTTCTGTAGCCAGGAAACGCGAGAGCCTGGCGAGCAAGCCTGGAATGGCGTGATAATAACCAGTCGAGATCAGGGTCTTTTCTACTACCGTATTAAGTTCCTTGTTGTTGCTGACCAACGTTTGCGGTGCAAGGACCACTCTTCCTGCCGCTTCTATTGTTATCAAATTATGGATCAGCCTGTCTATAAACTCAGCATTTGTCATAATTAGCCTTTCATTGTTGCCTGCAAAGGTATTTTACTTTGCTTAGCTGTCCGGCCTTCCCAACCAGTACAAAATGAAATTTGCTTTGAATGATTAGTACCCAAAGCAATAATTTTAATGTAAAAACCGATGGCTGGCTTTGAGCGCAATCACTGTTCCGGAGTTTTGTCCTTTTTATACCGAGGAGCCAGGTTAAACGTCACCCCCAAATTTGCCGCTATTACCTTGTGGTGTACAGGAACACCGGTTAAATTGTTCACATACATCAACTGAAAATGCCCTTTAACCCACTCAATCCCTGCACGTACTGTTATTGCAGGTTCTAAAAAGAAAAACATTGCTTCGTCCAATCTATGCAGTTGAAAAAACTCCAGTTCGGATAAAGGAAAACTATCTTCCTCAATAGAGTGAAATTGCAGTCCAACTGCCCTTAAAGAAAAACCGATTTCAATATTTTTATCAACATAACCAATGGAGGGCTGAACGAAAAACTTATTATTGTTGGCTTTAAAACGAAATTCCGCACTTTTAGGATTGAAATTATCACCAAACTCAACTGAGCCTACACCGCCACCTCCAATTATTTCAAAAACTCCTTCATCCCCAAATGGCTGATATAATCCTAAGCCACCCTCAGCAAAAAAGCGCCTGGCACGGTAATTAAAATCAAGATCTCCATCTAATGAATTGTTGTTTTTATAGAAGCCATTTCCTACAACAAGAAAATTTTCAACAGGCGAGTAGGCAACCTGCAGGTTGGCCGGGTTTGCTGTTACTTTTAATTCTTCGGCTTCCTTTATCAAACTCGCATTGTGCATGTTCGGTATATAGACGTTGTAACAACTGCTCAGGCTCAGTGTAAACGCTATAAGTAGCAGGTAAAAAGATAATTTAGTTTTCATCCTGTTTTTGTGTTTGTTAGTTCAAATGTAATATAAGACGGCAATTATACCCTACGGTTCCATATTTTATGATTTGGCTACAGGATGGCAATTTCGGAATATTCACGAAACCACCAACTACTTTCCGATTTTTCATATCTGCTTCCGCCCCTATTAATGGGGCCTGGCATATTATATCCTGACGCACAGAAACCAGAGTGCATCAGCCTTGGGTGTTTAAAGGTTCTGCGGAGGCGGTAATGAGGAAAGGGCTTCATCTCGGTATCGACTACCGTAGGTTTCAGGCTCCGCATGCAGTTAGTGTTGTTAGGTTAGGCTTTCGGGCCGGCTACCGCTTCTGGTTTGGGAAGGAAAACAATTAGTAAAAATAGCCATTGGTCAGGTGGCTGGACCATTTTTACTTCTGATTTGCTATTTCTTTAGAGTATTTTTAGCACTTGATAATGCTCATTGTTCCAATATCTGTTTAAGTTTTTTAAGGTCTTTGGTATTTGCTTTTCTCATCATCCACTCTGGAGTATTATCCGGGTTGAAGGCATACTCTGAAACCTCTATGATGGGAACAGAAATAATGGTACTGGTTAAGACATCAACCGGTTTCATAGTGTGTTTATTTTAAGACGAGTCAATACTAAAAATTTGGACTTTATTCCTGATTCTCTTTTAAGAATGGAATGACTTCGTTCAGCCTGCTGTGCATCAAATATCCATCTTTCTTATGCTTTTCATACCCAGCAAGAACGTTTTGAACAAGTATAGGAATACATCCGATTTTCATCAATCCCTATCAAACCCTGCCGAAATCATAATTTTGCTACATGGAAAAAATCAAGAATTATATCGGAGGTACATTCCGGCCGGCACAGTCGGGTGAATGGCTGGACAATGTGAACCCTGCAACCGGAGAGATATACAGCTTTATTCCTGATTCTGACGAGCAGGATGTCGGGGAGGCTGTAGAAGCTGCCAAAGCGGCATTTCCCGAATGGAGCAGGACGCCTGCCGCAATACGGTCCAAATATATGCTTGACATTGCCGAGCGCATTGAGGCTCAGCTTGAGGAATTGGCTATGGATGAAACCAACGATAATGGCAAGCCAATCTGGTTGAGCCGCAACGTGGATATTCCGCGAGCTTCGGCCAATTTCAGGTTTTTTGCCACGGCTATTTTGCACTGGGAAACCAGTACCCATATGATGGATGATACGGCTGTAAATTACACACATAAAAGTCCGCTGGGCGTGGTAGGCTGCATTTCGCCCTGGAACCTGCCGCTCTATCTCTTTACCTGGAAAATTGCTCCTGCCCTGGCGGCCGGGAATTGTGTGGTGGCCAAACCTTCGGAAATCACGCCTCTTACAGCTTACCGCCTCGCCCAAATCTGCATAGATGCAGGATTACCTGCCGGGGTTCTGAATATTGTACATGGCAGCGGTCCAAAAGCAGGGCAGGCCATCGTGGAGCACAAGGATGTAAAAGCGATATCGTTTACTGGCGGCACTAAGACGGGTGAAGGAATTGCCCGTACTGCTGCGCCAATGTTTAAAAAGCTGTCGCTGGAACTCGGTGGCAAAAACCCCAACATCATCTTTGGCGACTGCGATTTCGAGGATGCCGTAAAAACAACCGTTCGCTCTTCTTTTTCCAATCAGGGCCAGATTTGTCTCTGTGGCAGCCGAATTTATATTGAACAAAATATCTACGAAAAATTTCGTGATGAACTGGTAAAAAGGGTGCAACAGCAGCTTGTGCCCGCAGACCCGCTGATGAAGGAAACCCGCATGGGCGCTGTGGTTTCCAAATCGCATAAGGAAAAAGTACTCTCCTACATTGAACTGGCCAGAGAGGAAGGCGGGAATATCCTGACGGGAGGAGCAGAAGCTGATGCAGGAGGCCGCTGCAAAAACGGCTATTTCCTGCAACCCACCATTATAGAGGGCCTTTCGGAAACTTGCCGCACCAACCAGGAGGAGATCTTTGGCCCGGTGGTGACCCTCCAGCCATTTGAAACGGAGGAAGAAGTGCTGGGATACGCGAACTGCACGCCTTACGGACTCAGCGCAACCATCTGGACCAGCAACTTAAAGCGCGCACACAACCTGGCCCATCGCCTTGACAGCGGTATTATCTGGGTGAACACCTGGCTGCTCCGGGACCTGCGAACACCTTTCGGGGGGATGAAACAATCAGGCGTAGGCCGCGAAGGTGGATACGATGCGCTAAATTTTTTCTCAGAAACAAGAAATGTTTGTATTAAACTATAATTGCTTTTTGAAATAAAAAAATACTTTTTATAAGTCTTCGTTGAATACGTTTCATTATTTAATATAGGTAAATTAATGGCTGATTTGAAAAGACGGCTGCATCCGTGGTTGCAACCCCTTAACAGCATGTTTTCAGCGGCTGGAGATCCTGAGATCGCACAGCAGCAAAAAGCCTATATGCGAAACCAGTTTGAATTCTTTGGAATAAAAACTCCGGAAAGGCGGGCAATTTTAAAGGAATTTATAACCGTTGCAGTTTTGCCGGAAAAATCATCGCTACCTGCTATTGTAAAAAGTGCCTGGCTACAGCCTGAACGGGAATATCAGCAATTAATGCTTGATATTTTAATGAAAAAACTGAAACTAAAGGAACCGGAATTTCTGCCACTCTGCGAATATATGATCACGCACAAAAGCTGGTGGGATACCGTAGATATGATTGCCAGCAATATTGTCGGCAGAATATTGCTTTTGCATCCGGAATTGCGAGAACCCTCTTCTGTAAAATGGATCGGGTCAGAGGATATATGGCTGAACCGTACCGCTATTTTATTCCAACTTATGTATAAAACTCAAACGGATACCGACCTGCTTTTCCGAAATATCCTGAACAGTTTGCCTACAAATGAATTTTTTATACAAAAGGCAATTGGCTGGGTGTTACGGCAATATTCCAAAACCGATCCTGCTGCCGTGGAGAAGTTTGTTAATTCACATCACCTGCCTGCGCTGAGCAGAAGAGAAGCTTTACGGCTCATGTAGAGATTATGAACACTTTGAATTTTAAATCGAGATATTATAATCCCGTGGAGGTAAATCCAAATGCTCACCGGTTTCGCCATTTTTCTGTTTAGCGGGTTTCCTCGGGTGCGGATGCTTTCACCTGGCTGGTATCCGGCCAGTCCAACAGCTCCATTGTTACAGGAACTCTTCCCTCTTCCCGCATATTTAATTGACGGGATGCGGCACGGGAGAGATCTATATACCCGGAAGGAATTCTTTTGTTGAGCCGGTCAGCAATGTGGACCACAACCGAACTGTCATTATTTAAATTGGTGACTTTTACCCTGGTCCCGAAAGGAAGCGTATCATGCGCGGCATGCATACTGTCGCGGTGGTAAATTTCTCCGTTAGCCATCATCCGGCCATGAAAGAATGAGGCATAATAGGTAGCCGTCCCTTCTAGTACGATATTCGGAACCTTTTCCTCCTCCTGGCCTGCACATCCCATGAAAAGTAAGATGCCTGCTAAAATGATAGAAAATCGCGTAAAATTCATTTTATACATAATTTATTTTTTAACTCTTGTAATTAAATTCGCCCTCCCGAACTGCAATCGTCACTTTCTTCTCGTCAGAAGCAAAGCATTTCCCGATAATCTGCGCTCTGATATTGAATTCCCTCAGTGTTGGCAGCAACTCTTCAACGTCTTTCTGCGGCAAATATATTTCCAGCCGTGTTCCCATATTAAAAACCCCGAACATCTCCTCCCATTTCGCCCCCGTCTGTTTCTGTATCATCCTGAATACTGGCGGAATATCAATTATATTGTCTTTTACGATGTTCAGATTGTCAATGAAGTGCAGCACTTTCGTAAGTCCGCCACCAGTACAATGAATAATACCGTGGATTTTCTTCCTGTGTTTCTTTAAAACCTCCTTCAGCACTGGAAGATAAGTCCGGGTGGGTGAAAGCAGCATCTCTCCTACTGTCATTCCTGTTTCTTGCACAACATCAGTCAGGTTCATGCGACCGGAATACACAAGATCGTCCGGCACCTGTGGATCGTATGTTTCAGGAAAGAGTGCCGCATATTTATGGCCGAGCACTTCATGGCGGGCAAACGTGAGCCCATTGCTGCCAATACCGCTATTGTAGCAGCTTTCGTAAGACGCCTGTCCGTAAGAAGACAATCCTATGACGACATCGCCCGGCTGAATATTATTCACCACAACCTCTTCTCTTGGTAATCGTGCGAATGCCGTAAATCCAACATCTGCCGTTCGCACAATATCGCCAACATCTGCCGTTTCGCCACCTGCATGGTGTATCTGCACATCAAGACTTGCCATCTTTTGGATAAATTCCTGAGTGCCTTCGATAATGGCTGCCAGCACCTCTCCCGGAATCAAATTCTTGTTGCGGCCAATGGTAGAAGAAATAAGGAAGTCACCGGTAACGCCTGCACATGCCATGTCGTCCAAATTCATCACCAGCGCATCCTGTGCAATTCCCTTCCAGACGTTTATATCTCCGGTTTCCTTCCAGTAGAGAAAAGCTAATGAGGTCTTGGTTCCGGCCGTATCCGCGTGCATAATGTTGCAATAATCCGGATCCTGAGCAGCATAATCAGGCAATATTTTACAAAAGGCATTAGGATAAAGTCCTTTGTCCAGATGCTTTATGGCCTCATGAACCTCGGATTTAGAAGCTGAAACGCCCCGTTTTTCGTATTTGTCCATTCCAATAATTTGAGGGCAAAAGTAGAAATTGCAAATTTCTAAGACCGGGTAATCACGCGGGTATTCGCGTTTATGATGTGGCCAAATTGAATTCAGTACCTTACTTCTGTGAATAAATCAGATCGCTGAAACGTAAAGGTTATTTTGAAGTTGAATCCATCTACGTTTGTCTGATCAGCAATGATGATTTTGATTAACTAAAAAAGCCCCACCCACAAGTAATACTGCTGCGGGTGAGGCTTTTGTTCTTGATTTTATAATTTTCTACTGAACCGGAAAGTAGATTTCCGTTATCCATTTTTCAGGATCTTGCTCAGAATCAGGACCGACCTGATAAACTTCCCATGAGTTTCCTGCCGGTTGCATTTCATTTTCCTGCATCCATTTCATGAGGGAAGTGTAGGTTGTCTCAAGGTTGTCATAAGGCCCATTATGTACAACGTAGGCTGCTTTCCCTTCAAGCTTTACGAGCCTGAGGGTGGTATCGGCCAATTCTATGGAATCTGCCACAGGCATTCCTGCCGCAATATCAGCCACAGGCGGTTCCCATTTGTAATTTATTGAAAGAGCTGGACCTGTAGCTGCCAGATCATTCTGGCCCATATAGGTTCCAACCTTTTGATACATCCTTGTAAAATTAGCGGTCATTGAATCCGGGATGGTCGGCATTGTTTTCCGCGTGGTAATTACCCATTGTGGCGCTACTTCCTTTACCGTCACTATTAGCTCCGGTTCGGGCGGTGTGGCTTCGCTTATCTCTTTAAGCTTTGACAGACCTTCCTCAAAATCACCCCCTAACCAGGAATCCATTAAAAGTCCCATATACTTGCCTACAGGATTATTTCCCATATCAGAGTCCATTGACCAGGTTACCCTGGTGCCGCTGTCGGTTTTTTCGAAAAGCCAGTCACTATAGGCCGTCCCCTGATCCATGAAATTCATTTCCGTTTCAATTCTTTCATAAGGCTCACTTTTCGTAATGATCAGCGAACCATTTCCAACGTCCTGATGCTCGCTCGTCCAGATGTAAGAAGATCCGGTGCCTTCTCCGCTGCCAGTGTATTCAAGCTGCATGTTTGAATCAATCTGATGCCAGGGAGACCATTCTTCCCAGTTGCGCAAATTATTCACCTGTTGAAAGACGACTTCTGGCGGAGCATTGATTTCTGCAGTGCGCTCCACATGCACCTGCGATGAAATGAAGAGCGAAGCAAGCAATGGCAGCCCTATGAACAAGGCCAGCACAATGCCGATGATGGCTAAAATTCTCATAAGTAAAATTGTTTAGGTTGATGATGGTAAAATTACCAATGCAATTATAGCAACAAGTTCCATAACTTATTTAAGTCTTTCTGCGATTAAACCTAAGTATATTTCATTAGCAGAGAAGTTATTATCTTTTCATTTCCTCAACCACTTGGTTTATTCTCCTGGCGATCTCCTCAACTTCTCCTACTCCGTCTACAGCAAAGTGTTTTTGCTGTTCCCGGTAATAGTCAGCCACAGGTTTGGTTTTATCTTCATACTCCCGGATCCGCTTTGCAATCACATCTTCAGTATCATCTGCCCTGCCTGATGTCGCTCCGCGCAATAGCAGCCGTTCTACCAATTCAATTTGATCTACTTTGAGTTCTATCATTCCTGAAACCTGCGTTTGATGTCGTTTCAACATTTCATCAAGCGCTCTGGCTTGTTCCTTTGTCCGGGGAAATCCATCGAAGATAAATCCCTGCGCCTCCTCATGTGCTTCCAGCTGGTGTTCAATCATGCCGATCACAACTTCATCCGGTACCAACTTTCCCTGGTTAATGAAGAATTCCGCCTTTTTTCCCAGGTCTGTTTGTGCTGACCGCTCCGCTCTCAGAAGATCGCCAGTAGACAGATGAATGAGCTTATGCTCCTTTTTCAGCATCTCAGATTGTGTTCCCTTTCCCGCCCCCGGAGGGCCAAATAGTATAATGTTTAGCATGTGCTTATTTTAATTTTTGCTGGTAAAATATTTATTCTGAAAAACTTTGTCTGTTACTCCTTCAGGCGATAAATGTCGCGGTAATTGCGTCCCAACTGGTTGTAGTCAAGGCCATATCCCACCAGAAATTGATTGGGTACTTTAAAGCCGATAAAATCAAGTTCCACCTGCTCCTGCAGGGCATCAGGTTTCAGCAGGAGAGCCGCTACGGCCACCGACTTCACCTCCATTTCTTTCAACATCCGTACTACCTGATTGATGGTTTTCCCTGTATCTACAATGTCCTCCAGCACCACCACGTTTCTGCCTGCCACTGCGCCTTCCAGCCCAATGAGCTCCCGCACCGTACCACTGGAAGAAAGTCCACTATAGGAGGCAAGCTTCACAAAGGAAATCTCACAGACGAAATCCAGTTCGCGCAACAAATCTGCTGCAAAGAAAAATGAACCGTTCAGGACTGCAAGAAACAACGGGTTCTTATCCCGCAATTCAACGTTCATCTCATCAGCTAATTCAGCAATGCGCTGGCTGATCTCTCTGGCAGGGATGGCCGGAACAAATTGTTTGTCCCACACGGTAATCACAGAAGGCATAATTTTGCTTTGGATGAAGGGGCAAAGGTATTAGATTAGCAATTTTAGATTCCCACGGATTTGATGACATTAAAAACCTGAATAACCTCTGAACTTTCCGTACTCCATAATCTTCTTTAAAAAAACACGACCTATAATAATGCAGACAACAAGAACGCTGACGAACATGCTCATGCTGCTATTGATGGCAGTCAGCATTTCATGCACGCAGCAAAATAATTCGAATAACCAAGAAGCAGAAGTGAAAAGCTCCGAAGATGATGGCCCGGAACGCCAGGACAAACAATCACTTGAAGGGTTGGAGAAAGCTGTTTTTGCATCCGGCTGCTTCTGGTGTGTCGAGGCAATTTTCCAGGAGGTAAAAGGCGTGAAGGAAGCCATCTCCGGATATGCAGGCGGGACAGAAAAGGACCCAACCTATGAGGAAGTCAGCTCAGGACAAACGAGCCATGCGGAAGCCGTACAAGTGTATTACGATCCTCAGGTGGTGGACTACAGCACCCTGCTAAAGGTGTTTTTTGGCTCTCACGATCCAACCACCCTGAACCGACAAGGACCTGACATAGGCCCTCAATACCGCAGCGCAATATTCTACGTCAATGAAGAGCAGAAACGACAAACGGAAGCATTCATTGGGGAGTTGGAGGCATCTGGAGAATTTAAGGAACCTATTACAACAGAAGTGTCACGGCTCACCAGATTTTATCCTGCCGAAGACTATCACCAGGAATATGAGGCAAAAAACCCGGATGATCCGTATGTCCGGAAAGTATCCGTGCCACGGATCGAACGCTTCAAAAAGCGCTTTCCGGAGTTGCTGAAATGACATTATATGCAACAATCCAGACTAGGTGGGTTTGAGCTGTCCGAATAAACCATCTTCAGCTACCTGATAAGTAGTAGTTTTGCAGACGAGAAAAAGCACACAATAATCAATTAGCATTAGATGAATGAAATTCTTGAAATTCCGGCAGGTTCAGTTCAATTTGCAGGATATGATACGGATGATTTCGGAAGAGTATTTATATGGAATGATAGAGTTTTCAGAGGGGTCAGGAAGGAAAAGGAAGTAATGGCTATGTTTGCCTGCGGATTGCTCGAAGAACTTCAGGAAAAAAACCTTATTCCTAAAACCTGGATTACGAAAATTCAGATGGAAGGGTTTAATTTAATTCTGGAACATGAAAAAATACCGGTGATCAACTATCCTTATGAATGGTCTTTTAATATGCTCAAGGATGCCGCATTAACCATTCTCAAGGTAAATAAGGTGGCCGAAGAATATGGATACCAAACAAAGGATGCTCACGGCCATAATATTATTTTCCATTTTGCGACACCCAAATTTGTTGACATTGGAAGTTTTATACCTAAGAACCCGGCAGCATCCAAACAGTGGATAGCTTATGAGGAATTTGTTAAGTTTTTTATTTATACCCTTGATATATGGAAATCTCAAAATTCATATATTGCCCAACGAATTTTATCATACCCGTTAAATAAAAATGCTCACGTAAATTATTTACTTTATACTTATCCCCTATTACGAAGAATCAATAAAAAATATCTTGAGCACTTGGTTTCAAGTTATTATAAAATACGGCTTCTCGGTGGTCAACAATATACTAATCCCAAATTGAGCGGATTCAAAGGTAAACTATTGCAACAACTGAAGAAACGAAATTTATTACCTTTTCAGAAAGTAAATTTTGATAAGTTAATAAAGAAAATTAATAAAATAAATATTAATACTTACAATACAGAATGGGATTACTATCATGATCAATTTACCGAGAAAGATGGAAAACTTAGCTCAACTCCCAGATTTGATTATATTATCAATATACTTAAAAAAATGGACATCACGGATGTTCTGGAGTTGGCCGGAAATCAGGGTGTACTTAGCCGTCTGATCCTCGAAAGAACATCAATAAACAGGGTGACTTGTAGCGACTATGACGAAATAGCGGTTGATAAGTTGTATCAACACGTCAAATTCACAGAAGTATCAATTACTCCCATCCTTTTTGATTTTGTATATCCTATTAACTTTAACTATTTTTCTGACACATTTTCCAGGTTTAAATCCGATGCCGTTCTGGCATTAGCGGTTATTCATCATTTGGTTCTTTCTCAGAGCTATCCGTTAGATTTTATTTTTAATATTTTAAAAGGCTATTCAAAAAAATACGTTTTTATTGAATTTATGCCTTTGGGCCTGTATAATCCGAAAGTACCCCATACGCCAAGTGTTCCCTCATGGTACAATATCGAATGGTTCAGAAAAACCTTTAATCAACATTTTTATTTAATCGAAGAGACTACCCTTGAAAAAAATCGAATTCTTTTTATAGGGGAGATCAGAATGAATGCGGAGGTTTAAAATGAAAGAAAAAATATTGTGTCCTTTAAATCTTAAAGTTACCGCTGAACTGGAAAGAACCATTAGCGCAGAATTTATTATTAATAAATATCAAAAAAGTATCGGGATTTCTATAGACCGCCTATTTGATAATATTCAGGAGGTAGGGCTATATCGTTGTTCAGATACAGGCTTCAGGTTTTATCGTCCTTCTACAATCAGCGGAGATGCCCAGTTATATGCTGATCTGCAAAATTTCGAGTGGTACTATAAGCCCTGGAAATGGGAGCATCAACAAGTCTTCTCAGAAATTACAGATGGAAATAAAATATTGGAAGTGGGTGCCGGAGATGGTTCCTTTATTCGGAAAATAAATGACAAGTTCCTGGTGCATACACTGGGGCTGGAGTTAAACACTGTAGCGGTCAGGGAGGCACAGGAAAAAGGGCTTAATCTGATTAATCAGTCAATTGAGGAACATGGAGATAAAAATGCTGATACCTATGATGTTGTGTGCTCTTTTCAGGTACTGGAACACATAGCTGAGGTACATGATTTTATTGAAGCTATGAAAAAGTGCCTTAAACCCGGAGGAAAATTATTTATTGGAGTGCCAAATAACCAGTCTTTTGTAAAACATGACTGGCAGCGGGATTTCTTAAATTTGCCGCCACATCACATGAGCTTATGGGATCCTACTTCCTTAGTATCACTGTCCGGTATTTTTGATCTTAAATTACTTGATATGAAGTTTGAACCTTTGCAGCCATACCATTTTGATTGGTACATAAATAACCTGCTATTTAAGTATAGTGGAAGAGTTGTCTCTAACGTATTAATAAAAACAGGCATATACAAAATCTTTCGTGGCATCATGCCTAAGGTAGCTCAGGGTATTCATGGACACAGCGTCCTGGCAGTATATCAGAAGGTTATATAGATTTGATCTGAGAGTTTATAAATTCAATTTACAAGATCAGGCTGTAAGTTTTTTTAGTACCATAACCACATTCATTTATATTTGCAGAACAAATCGAAAACCAAATGAAGATTGCTTTAATTAATGCGACTGATTTCGGTTCAGGGGCGGCAAATGCCTGTTACCGTTTGATGGCATCATTAAATAGTGCCGGGGCCTCCGCTAAAATGATCGTTCAGAAACAGAAAGGACCACCGCACCCTCACATCATCCCAATTTTAAAGAAACGTTGGCAAAAGTTTCCGTATTTACTCAGGCATTTAGGACAGAAGCAAGCATTAAAACCCTATCAGGTTGAGCGAGCCCATGGATTCTCTCTATCATCGGGGAACCCTTCTTTAATGAATCATCCATTTTTGAAAGAAGCCGACATTATTAACCTTCATTTTCCAAATGATTTTTTTGTTTCGGTCGCCCAAATAAAAAAACTGTCTGAGTTAAAAAAGCCGTTCTTTATAACCTTACATGATATGTGGTTATTTACAGGTGGATGCCACTACAGTATGGGCTGCGACAAGTATGTCGCCCATTGTAAGTCTTGTCCTGCCTTGAACAGCAGCATTGAAAAAGATTTGTCTTATCGCCTGTTTGAAAAAAAGTTGAACTATTTTGAGCATCTGTCTTGTCATATTATTACTCCAAGCCAATGGCTTCAGTCCAGGGCGCTAGAAAGCAGACTGTTCTCAGATACCCCGGTTTCTTTAGCGCGTTACGGCCTGGATTTGTCCTTGTTTAAATCAGAATCTAAAGAAGAATGCCAGCGATATTTTAATATAGAGCCTGACGAAAACAAAGTGGACATACTATTTGGAGGGGTAAATTCTGTTGATGATAAACGAAAAGGTATAGAGTACCTGCTTGATGCCCTGGAAGAAGTAATTAGAACCAGGCCTGAACTTTCCAAAAAAATAAGATTGCTCATCTTTGGTGTTGAGAGTGCAGATCTAAAACTGGCATCCACTCTTGAAATTAAATTTTTAGGAAAAATATATGATGAAAAATTAATCCCTAAATGCTATAATGCTTGTGATATTTTTATTCTGCCTTCTTTAGAGGACAATTTGCCCAATACGATAATTGAAGCAATGGCCTGCGGTATACCCATCATTGCATTTGATGTGGGAGGCATTCCTGAAATGATCGTGGATAGAATAACCGGCCACTTAGTGAAACCACGGGATAAGATTGATCTTGCGGTTAAAATCATATCCCTAACTGAGAATTCCGCACGGAAGCAGATGGGCGAAAAGGCGCGCGAGAAAGCAACAAATATGTTCAGTTATGAAAAATGTGCTAGCAGCCATCTCAGCCTATTTCAAAAGGCACTAGACGCATTTCAGAAAAGCTCCTTGTAAAAAAAGAAGATTTGAGAGCATTATTTAAATCTGAATATTTTCTTAATTACTTCTACAGTATATCATGGCAGTTTTTTGAAAAAATATTGACCCTTATTTCAAATATGCTTATAGGCATATTATTAGCGAGGTATTTGAAACCAGAGGGATACGGAGCATTGAACTACGCTGTTGGATGGATGCTGATATTTCTTCCGATTGCCAATTTTGGGCTCAACAGGATAATAGTGCGGGAGCTGGTCAACGACCCTGAAAAAGAAGACGTATACCTGGGTACGGCTTTAGCTCTTAGCCTGGGGAATGCTGTGTTGGCTTTTGGCCTGGTAATGTTCCTTATTCATCTGGTTCTGGACGAGGACCCGGTCTCTAAATTGTTGATATTTATTGTTTCCACCAATCTTATTTTACAATCAACAAATGTTTTTGAACCTTACTATTATGCTAAAGTAAGGCTCAAATTTTTGTCCATTGCCAAGATAATTGCGCTGATACTATCAGGTTCTACCAAGATTGCATTGATAATAATGGAAATGCCCCTGGAATACTTTGCGATTACCTTTTCCCTTGAAACCTTAGTAATAATCACAACACTGTTTTCTTTCTATCGCTCCAAAGAGGGTAAATCCGTTTCGAACTGGAAATTCGATTTAAAGGTAGCTTTAAATTATTTGAAAGAAGGGTGGCCTCTTATTTTGGCAGGAGCATTTAGTACTTTAAATCTGCGTGTAGATCAGCTTATGATTAAAAAACTATTGGGCAAGGCCGATACCGGATACTATTCAGCAGCCGTAAAAATTAGTGAAGCATATATTTTTATTGGAATAATACTAACAGAAACTTTATTTCCGGCAATTATAAATGGTAAAAAGCTGGGCCAGCAAATTTATCACCAGCGCATTCAGCAACTCTATGATCTTTTGGTCTGGACAGCTCTTTTCTTTAACGTCAGTATATTCATATTTGCTGAGTATCTGATTGTACTTCCCTTTGGCGAAGCCTATGCACCGGCAGTCGCTCCCTTGAGGTTTTTATCATTTGCCGGCCTCTTTACTTTTATGGCTTTGCTCAGCCACAAAATATTGATCGTTGAAAAGTTGCAACATCTGGTAACTGTGAGCTACCTGGTGGGCAGTATTTTCAATATTGTCTTTAATTTTCTGTTGCTACCTGTATTAGGTATTAGTGGTGCCGCAATTTCTTCGATAGCTACCTATGCGATAGTTTTATTCTATTATAATATTGTATTCAAATCCTGTCGATTCAATTTAATCCTGATGTTAAATTCATTTAATATCGTCAGAATTTCTAAGACTCTAATAAGAAGTATCAGGAAGGATAAGCATTAGATTTTCCTTTCATCTTTAAATTTAAGGACAAAAAGAATGCGATCTACATCTAAGCTCACTTCTTCGATAACCTCACAGTAGATTTTAACACTAGCCCTGAACCACTCTATTGAATACCACGAGGGCGCTTGTGATCCCCCACTACCTTTCAGACCCAACGGCATAAATTCTATCAGCAAAAACTTCCGGGTATACGTCAGCAATACTTGCAAAATAGCATGAATGGAATATCGCTCGGTTAATAATAAATTATGTATTTCTGCCAAAACCAAAACTGCATCGGAACAGAGCCGGATAGAGGCTGATAAATGATGAATATTGTTGATGGGATTTAAAAAATTCAGTAATAGGGGTGAAACAGTGATATTGCATACTTTAATCGAATTATACAGCCTTTCTACTATGTGATAATTATAACCAGCATAAGTTATTCTGTCGTACCTTTTTTGATCACTTAGTGCGCAGGACAATATACCTTCCATGCCTCCAAGTTCGAGTACTGTCTTGACTTGAAGCCTGGACAGTACCTCTTCTATAGTTTCTAATTTAGAAGAAACAGATTCAGAATTCCTGGCTAAGAATGTGGTTCCTGAGTTCCCTTCCTTTTCGTTGGATTTGATCTTTATCCTTTTAATTGTTCTGCTAAGTTTCGCAAAGCTCACAGATTGAAAGGGTAAAAGATTATTTCTCAGCAACCATGACAACAAATCAATTCTTTTCCCCTTTTTGCTCAGCAGGCCTGAATTCAGAGAAATCTTTCTGAATTTATAAATATTGGTAAGGACTTTATCCACTGTACTTGCTTTTAAATATCTTAAAACCGGATATTTATATAAATAAAAAGTAGTATGTGCAATTAAATTCAACCGACCGGACAGCATATATCTCGCTAAAAAAGTGCTCTGATCAGCCCACATTCGTAAAGGATAAAGAAAATATTTTATGAATTCTTCATAAGCCATCCAATTCATTTTGTTGGTTCCCAAAGGAACAAAACTTCCAATATCAACAAACTTGGGAGTACCATAGTGAAAGAGCACGTTCAGGCCATGTCCGTCTTTAGTTTGATAACCGTAATTTCTTGCAATTTCATTTACTTTTAATATCGTGATTCCTGCATCCTGCAACATTCCAAAGGTCCACTCATAAGGATAGGAAATAACCGGTATTTTCTCATGACTGAGAACTAAGCCGAAATTTTCCAGTCGATATTTGGATATACAGGTCTGGGGTATAAGTTCTTTGGAATTTAATTCTTTGATAAGTCCTGAATCAAATAAGCTGCGAATCTCATGCACAAAATCTTTCCGTATTGCCCTGAAAATGCCTCCCTTCCATTCAAAGACGACTCCTACCTCATCGCTGCGATGGGGCCCGAAGTTGACTTCCTCTGTAGGTATTCTATACTCCACATTCATAATTCCTCGTGCATTTCTGCCAGTCCGTTCCTTTGGCTTAATTGCATCGCATCCTATTCATCCAGCCAAGTATAGAAGTCCTTCCCTGTAAGCTTGCACAATCTATTTATGTCCGGCTCATATTTTTTTAACAGTCTTTTTCTGAGATCCGGATCAAGCTTAGGAGGTTTAGCGCTTATTTGAGTAAGCCTAACAAGAGAGTCCCTTTCCTTTTTAGATTCCTTCTCTCCTAATAAATGCCCATCAACAACTTCTTTAATATTATTCAATTTTCTTAAAGCAAAAGTAATATAGGAGGAATGGACCAGCTTGCTATCGTTCAATATTTTAGGACTCAAAGAAGTTGGTTCAGCTTCCAGAAACGCACAAACTTCATTGTAAACCTGGCGGGAATTTGCCACCAAATCCTCAAATTTTAATATCAAGGTAGGAAAAAGCTTCAAATATCTTTCAACTTGCCTGGAATATAAACCTGATGCAAAATAGCGGTAATTCCAATAATATTCCGGTTCCCAAAAATTAGGTATTCTTTTGCTTTTCCGCCTGTTTCCGGCTTCAAGCGCTTTTTCAAATGTATTCAAATACTCATATCCTTCCTGCACCATCCAGTTATAGAGGGAGTAAGCACGATCAGCAGGATTTCTCAGAATTATTATAATTTTTGCTTCAGGATTAAATTCGTAAATATTCTTGGATGCCGAGGGATCTGTTAAATAGGCGGTGGAGGCTTCACCGATCACTTGACCAGGATAAGCCCCGGAAAATAATTTCAGATACCTTTTAAAGGTCATTTTTTCTCTCTTGGCTAAGTCAGAAAAAAACTTTGGTTCTTTAACCAATTCATCTCCGGGAACATATACACTATCATTTTCCTTCAGATAATACCAAAGGCTAGTGGTTCCACTCTTAGCCGCTCCAACTATAAAAAAATCAGGTATTTTATTCTCTGCACTGGTGTTCATTTTATCGGTTTAACGTTAATATCGTTTTCCTTTAAATTAAGAAGTGCTACTGAAATTAAAATGTTTCGCAATTATTTCTCTCTGCTTAAGAATTCCACCCCTCACTCTCTCTCCCACTCCACTACGTCATCAATAGTTCCTGTGGAGACGGAATGATAGCTGGGGCGGGCTTGATTGTAAATTTTCAGAGCCCTTTGTTTTCCTTCAGGAGTTGCCACCATCTCGGTGTAGAGTGGGGTGAGGAACTTCCTGCGGCCTATTTTGGTCAGGAATCTTTCCAGGGCGGGGTAGGCTGCGGTGTAGTTGTTACGGATGGCGGTGCGGTACCAGGCGGCTTGTATTTCTGAATTGCCGGAGGTGGTGAATCCAAAGGATGTGTCAAGTTCCGCCATTTGTTCCTCGCTCATTTCATGAGGCAACTGGCGAATGAAGCGCAACCATTCATGCGAACTCCATCCTGATGTATCAAGGTTGCCTGCCGGTTCTCCTTCTTTCCAGGCTTCTACCTGGCTCTCTACATGAGCAAAGCGCTGGGATTCAACTTCTGCAATATTGTCCGGCAATCCTCTGCCATATACCCATTTGCCCACTTGTAATTGCTCATACAGCGTATCATCATTGTTCAAAAGATTTTCCTTCATATAAGCCAGAAAATATGAGGTAGTCATAGGTTCAAAGGCAAATTTGTCAAAATACTTTTTCAGGAAATTGTCAAATTTTTCGCGACCTGTATTTTCCTCAAGCATTCTTAAAAAGAAATATCCTTTTTCATAGGCCACGTCCGTGAGGCCGTCATCAGGATTTCGGCCTTCAAGGTCGAGTTTCAACCTGGTATCATCAGGATTTTCCCCCATCAATCGTTCTACGGTGCTTCGCAGATCCTGAATACCGAGCAGGGCCAGCATCTCTGAATATTCGCGGCCATAAAGCGCTTCCATTATGCGCCTTTCCAGGTATACCGTAAAGCCTTCGTTCAGCCAGAAGTCATTCCAGTTGGCATTGGTAACGAGATTGCCGCTCCAGGAGTGTGCAAGCTCATGTGCCACAAGTGCTGTGAGCGATCTGTCTCCTGCCAGAATGGTAGGCGTGGCAAAAGTCAGCCGCGGATTTTCCATGCCTCCAAAAGGAAAGCTGGGAGGTAAAACGATGAGATCATACCGCTCCCAGCGATAAGGGCCGTAGAGCTCCTCCGTTGATTCCAGCATTTTCTCCATATCTGCAAATTCATACACCGAGGCATCTGCCATACTGGGTTCAGCATATATACCCGTGCGCCTGCCGATAGGCCGGAATTCAAGATCGCCCACCGCGAGCGCCATGAGGTAGGAAGGAATGGGCTGCGACATCTCAAAATTGTAAATGCCATCTTCCGTTTTTTCCTGGGGATTTTCTGCGCTCATAACCGCCATCATTTCGCGGGGCACGGTAACTTGTGCATTATAGGTGAACCGGATGCCTGGGCCGTCCTGCAACGGGATCCAGGTGCGGGCAAGGATTGCCTGGCTTTGGGTATAAAGGAAGGGATGTTTGCCGCCAGCCGTTTGCCGGGGTTCAAGCCAGTCGAGCGCGTCTGCTTCGGGTCCGGTAACATATTCTACCGTTACCTTCTTTACATTCGATGTGATCCTAATGGTAAGCGGCTGTCCCATCATCTCATTTCCCTCTCCCAGATCCCAGACTGCCGGTTCTTCGCTTTTGTCAATGGTAACACTCTTTATTTCCAGGCCTCGGGTATCAAGAATGAATTGCTCTGCATCAGATGCCGTTTCCAGCGTGTAAATGCTTTTGCCCAGAAGTCGTTTTTGCTCAAAATCCACCGTTAGCTCAAGGTCCAGATGTTGAATGCGGGCTTCATCCGGATTTGCATAAGAATGCGGATCAGAAAATGAGGTATTGCTCATGGTGGTGTCAGCAGTAGTTTCTCCGTTTTGGCCCTGCCGGTCCTGGCTGCCTGTGCAACTTGTGGTCAGGGTGCCTGCCAGCAGGCAGCTTAAGATCATCAGGTATCTCACTTCAGTTTGTTTTTTTGATGGTAAAGAGCCGCGAATTTAGTTATTCTGCTTTCATTTATTTTCAATGATCTGCAAAACAGCCCAGGTCCGTATGATGTACCTACCTTTGATCATTCATATAAAATCCAAAAGATGTTAAGATTTATTTTAAATATCGCTTTATCGGCATTGGCCGTAATGCTGTGCGCCTGGCTGCTGCCGGGGGTTTCGGTTACCGGATTTTGGATTGCCGTGGTAGTTGTGGCCATTCTTGCGCTGCTCAATGCATTTGTAAAACCTGTCCTTATTCTTCTTACTATTCCTCTTACGGTTTTTACGCTTGGACTCTTTTTACTTGTCATCAATGCCGTAATTATCATGTTGACGGATTGGCTCATTCCCGGCTTTGTAGTGCGCAATTTCTGGTGGGCACTGCTCTTCAGCCTCATCCTTTCCATTGTGAACAGCCTTATTGATACCTTCATTCCGCGAAGCAAAAGTTAACTCTTTATCTAAGATCTCGGGCTGAGAGCTTCATTACAGCAATTGAGGGCTGCCGGCTTAATACTTCCTTCAGCTCAGTGGAAAGTAATTTCATTATCTCGTCATAATCCCCAAAAATCTGGGTGCTGAATGAATTTACCTCTACTTCCAACTTCTCATTCTTTTTTATGCTGTTTATAAAATCCAGGATTATTTCCTTGTAATTTTCTTCCAAAGGATAAAAACTTATTTCCAAAGATGCCATGATTTTTTATTTATTAAATTTAATATACCATAAAAAGTTTATAATTAAACAGGTAAAATAATAGCGGCAATGGTTCTGGTATTTTCCCTTGTTTTCCGTTCCTCAATCGCATGAATTCATGGATTTTTAATATTCGTCCGCTTTATCCTGCTGTTCTTTTCATCTAATTTTGCAGGTATGATCATGCTTCGTTTTGCGCTTTTTATTCTCCTCTCCTGCATTGCTTTCAGCGGATATAGCCAGCCCTATCTCTCCGACTATACCGATGCGGGCAATATCGGACTTAGCATCAGCAATACCGGTACGATTGGCCGACCCAATGTGAGGAATGATCCCTCCGGCCCTCCTTCAATGGAATATCCCTTAGGTTCCGGGATAGAGCATCTGTTCGAGGGTGGGATCTGGATCGGGGCACAATTCAATGGCAACACCACAGTATCTACAGCCGCTTTCGATGCGCCTTCAGGCTACACCACCGGTGCAAGCGGATTTGAGTTTACTACCCTGAGTGGCATTGTTGAACGCAGCAGCCTCCCCGGCAGTGAGAACTTCTCCTCCGCTGCCATTTCTCACCAGGATTTTGTTACCAATTTTACTGACAGCAACGTGATCGTGCCCGGCACTAATATCCCTGTGCAGGATCATAACCTACCGCTCATGGCCGTAGTTAACCTCGAAAGTTACGCCTGGAATTTTTCATTTGCCGATTTCTTCGTGATCCTGAATTATTCTCTGACAAATCATTCTAATTCGTCCTGGGATTCAGTTTATTTAGGAATGTGGAGCGATTTGGTGGTGAGGAATGTAAACGTAACGCAGGAAAGCGGATCAGCCTTTTTCAATAAAGGCGGTGGTGGTTTTTCAGATTCTGCTTCGGCTATTTATGCATATCAGGTAAGCGGAGATGATTTTGATTATACGCGATCCTATGGCGCTTCTCAGATCCTGGGCGTAACCTGGCGAGACCAGTATTTTCATCCGGAAAATGATACGACCTTCACAACTCAGGGATTATCAGCTCCCCGGATCAACGGCAATTTCTGGAATTTCCGGTCTTTTGATGGCAGCCTTTTCGGAGCTCCCGAAGACGATCTGGAACGCTATACTAAAATGAAAAACGGGATGGATTTTACTGACCAATCCACTCAATCCACATTAAAAGCAGCAACCAATAAAATTCAATTGATCAGTATCGGGGCCATTCCTGAAATTGCTCCGGGTGAGACCGTTCAGTTCACAATGGCGATGGTGGCGGCCCGACAACTGGACGATCCGTCATCTCCGGAGCTTGATACCCGCGTGGCACGGCAGGAACTCATGGAACACCTCAACTGGAGCAAGCGAACCTATCTTGGCGAAGACCTGAACGCAAACGGGGAGCTTGATGCGAATGAAGATCTGAACAGCAATAATTCGCTGGATCGCTTCATTCTTCCTGAACCACCTGCATCACCAAAAGTAAAGATCCAGCCGCGAGACAATGCCGTGGATATTTATTGGACCAATAATTCCGTCAGCTCCATTGATCCCATTTCCAAGAAACAGGATTTTGAAGGATTCAAATTATACCGTACGAAACCGGGAGATGACTTGCAGGGAACCGGAAGCAATGAACCTATACTCATTGCTCAATGGGACAGCGCTGGGAACAATGTAGGATTTAACAATGGTTTCGAAGACATCAGTTTGCGACATCCCGTGCCGATTGATTCATTACATTATCATTTTAGATATACAATTAATGATATGCTCAATGGATGGCAATACCGGTTTATCCTGACGGCTTTTGATGAAGGCGATGAAAACCTGGGCCTGGAGCCGCTGGAATCCAGCTTTACTGAAAATACTTTCCGTGTATTCCCTGGAACCCCTCCTGCCGGAGAAAATGAAAATGTGGAAATTGGCGTGTATCCTAATCCTTATCGCACATCAGCCGCATGGGACGGCACTTCTTCCCGCACCCGGAAAATATATTTCTATAATCTTCCTGAAAGATGCGTAATCAACATCTACACGCTGGCAGGAGATGTAGTAGCAAAGCTGGAACACGATGCATCCAGCTATAATGGAGAAGACATTCGGTGGTTTCAGGATTTCAGTGGTAGCGGCAGCCGCGTGTTTTCCGGAGGCGAACATGCCTGGGATCTGCTATCAGAAAGCGGCCAGCAAGTAACGCAGGGGGTTTATCTCTTTGCGGTTGAAGATCTGGGTTCCAGTGAAATTAAACATGGTTCCTTTGCAATTCTCAAGTAGTCGGCTCTTGAGCAATTCCCTTTCACCTTATCTTGCGCCTTCCAACAACCCCGTCAGGTTGTTGTTAAATCCGTAAATATTTCATGATAAAATCAAAAGAGCCGATGAAAAATGCGCCCAAAATCCTGATCGTGGACGATGAAGAAATGATTCGTGAAACGCTGAAGGATATTTTGCAATCGGAAAAGTACCAGGTGGAAGAGGCCCGCGATGGTGCCGAAGCAATAGGCCTTATCAAGAAAAACACATTCGATGTAATACTTTGTGATATAAAAATGCCGAAAGTAGATGGGATGGAAGTATTGGAGAAAACCATGGAAGTTTCACCCGATACGCCTTTTATAATGATCTCCGGCCATGGAACAATTGAGACAGCAGTAGAAGCCACAAAAAAGGGCGCTTTCGATTTTATTGCCAAGCCTCCTGATCTCAACCGGTTGCTGATCACCATTCGAAACGCTATGGAGAAATCGGACCTGATTACTGAGACCAAGACGCTGAAACGCAGAGTGAGCAAAACACGGGACATCATCGGGGAATCAAATGCCATCACTCACATCAAGGAAACCATTGATAAAGTAGCACCTACGGAGGCCCGGGTTCTCATAACCGGTGAAAATGGCACAGGCAAGGAACTGGTGGCGCGATGGCTCCATGAAAAAAGTCAGCGGGCAGATGGTCCACTGGTGGAGGTGAACTGTGCGGCCATTCCATCTGAATTGATTGAAAGCGAACTGTTTGGCCATGAAAAAGGCTCCTTTACATCTGCCATCCGCAGGCGCATAGGGAAGTTTGAGCAGGCCAATGGGGGCACCCTCTTTATGGACGAGATCGGAGATATGAGTCTCTCCGCCCAGGCTAAGGTGTTGCGCGCGCTGCAGGAAAATAAGATCATGCGCGTGGGTGGCGATAAAATGATTGATGTAAACGTACGAATTGTGGCAGCCACAAACAAAAATCTTTTCAAGGAAATTGAAAAAGGCAATTTTCGTGAAGATCTTTACCATCGCCTCAGTGTAATTGTAATTCACGTGCCGCCACTTAACCAGCGTACCGAAGATATTCCCTCGCTGGCCCAGGAATTCCTCGATGAAATCATCACAGATTATTCAATGCCCAACAAGGAATTGACAGATGAGGCAATTGACGAGTTAAAGAAGCTGGAATGGACAGGAAATATTCGTGAACTACATAATGTGGTGGAACGGCTCGCCATCCTGAGCGGGGATAAAATAGTGGGCGATGATGTGAATGCTTTCGCAAAATCCGGAAAAGCCTCCTCCACTGGTAACGACCTGAACGTACACCGGTACGATACGCTGGAAGAATTCAAGGTTCACGCAGAGAAAGTATACATCCGAGAAAAGTTGAAGAACAACCAGTACGACATTGAAAGCACAGCCCGCCAGATAAACATGGATGAGAAAGAATTGCAGAAGAAAATGACGCTGTATGGCATTACGCTAACCTGAGTTGGTTGGCCCCTTCTGCTTCATTGGCTGCATAAAAACTTCAAATTATAGTTTATTTCAGTTTTAATTAAGCATTAAATTTTTAATTAAAAAACTGATATAAAATGTTTTAATTCAATACCGTATTTTTTTATGTGAGGTAAAGGAATGCCTAAACATCTGCGGCTAAGCCGGGTTTGGTAAAAAAATCAAAAACCCGTGTGCGATGCGCCAGCTCATACTAAAAGTTCCGAAAGGCCACAGAACAGGAATTGAAATAGCGGTAGAAAAATACGAGGGAAAAAACACTATCGTATTCCCGTCTGATGACAAGGAAGTATATATTTTATTTCTTCCAAATAAAACCCTCAATGGATTTCTAAAAGAAATTGACTTCGTGGAAAATGCGGAGATAAACTGGATACCACGGGGCGTGCTTTCGCTCTATCCGCCAAAAGAAGAGGCGCCCGATGAGGTGGCCGATGTGCAGCCAAAAAGCTCAATGGAAATATACCTGGGCGGTATCCAGAGTGTAGGTTCTATTTTTGGTTTAATAGGATATTCAATGGCTGCAGGAATCATCGTCTGGATTGGACTTTTTACCACCACCACTTATCTGCTTGTGGCCGCGATGCTGATAGCACCTTTTGCCGGCCCCGCCATGAATGCTGCATTGGGTACAGCAGCCGGAAAATTATCGCTGCTCAAAAGCAGCCTCCTCCGCTATGGCCTGGCGATAGGAACCGGCATAGCGGGCAGTTTTCTTCTTTCCGTAATTTTTAATCTTCAGATCCTCACTCCGCTGATGATCGAGATCAGCCATGTATCCAAGGTAGCTATATTTCTTCCAATAGTAGCAGGATTTGCAGGCGCACTCAATGTCTGCCAGTCAGAAAGGGACAGCTTGGTTTCGGGAGCTGCGGTCGGCATTTTGGTTGCGGCTTCACTTGCTCCGCCCACCGGCCTTCTTGGTGCAGGCATTTACCTCATGAACGGTGAGGTCGTTCTCAGCAGCCTTTTCAGAATTCTGATCCAGTTACTGGGAATTCATTTAGCCGCCACGGCCGTGTTTTACTTTTATGGAAAAGTCACGCCCGGAGGGATTCGTTTTCTGAAAGGAAAAAGAATTATCACCATTCTGACTGTTGCGGTAGTAATCGCAGGAATTTCCATGATGATGTATTGGCAATTCAGCAAACCACCATTCCTCCGCAAAGCCAGCATGAATACCGAACTTACAGAAGCGCTGCAAAAGGAAATGGAGAACATTGAGGGCATCCGGGCGCTGGAAAATAACGTTACATTTTCTGATAAAAAAAAGAACGGCAAATCCATTGTTACTTTTAAATCAACTGTTCTCTCTGCTGATACGCTTGCTGCACCTGCCGAAATAAGGCAAAGAATAATCAGGCACATGAAGAAAACCCTTCGATTTCCTGACAAAAATATTTATGAATCGTACTCCGTGGAAGTAATGGAAGATTAGCGCTTCCAGGCACGAACCTTATCAAATTCACTGCTCCGGCCAGATTGCGGTTTCAAATTAATGAAGCCGCTTTATCTAACTTATTAAATCGCCTTATTCAGCATTTTGGCCAGCTTCTTTGCCACCTTAAGTTTGTATTCGTGGATCTTATAATTCTTCACCCACCGGATTCCCTGGATAGTATTGGTGAGGAATAATTCATCAGCCTGAAAAAGTTCTTCGAGTGTAAGGGGAGTTTCCTGGACCTGCATTCCTTCCTTCTCCATGAGTTGCAGCAGGTGGGTGCGCATAATTCCAGAAATGCAGCCTTCGCTGAGCGGAGGAGTATATATCTTCCCGTCACGAATAAAAAAAATATTGGCGCTGATTGCTTCTATTACTCTCGATTTGGAATTTATAATAAAGCAGTCATCAAGATTATGTTCCTTCCGGTAAAGGCTGGCCATAACGTAAACCAGCGAATTTGAAGTCTTGAAATTTGAATAATGATTGGTGGTTTTTTCTATTTCGGTGTAAATATCCACCCTGAGCCCTTCTTCATTGAGCGGAAATCCTTGCACGTCATGTCCTCTTGCCTCCAGCACATATTCGCCCCCGTTTCGCTTGGGCGAATAAAGCCCTCCCTGCTGACGAAAGATGCTCAGCCGCAACCGTCCGTTTTCTGCCACGCCATTCTTGTCTGCAAGGCGGAGGATGGCATCCTGAAAAAATTCATAATTCCACTCTTCCGGTAATTCTATTTTGAGAAACCGTGCAGCATTAAAAAGACGCTGAATATGAAGTTCGAGCAAATGGGTCTTTCCATTAATGATCCTGATGGATTCAAACACACCGTCTCCATAACGAAATGATCGGTTTGCCACTGTGAATATCCTTTCATCTTCAGCGAAATAAGTTCCTGAAAGATCTACAAAACTTGCTTTTTCCATGTGGCTTTTTTCTTGGGAAATTTTTCAAATATAGGGGGAACTTTTTCAGGAATGAGCCTTTATCCCTTCGCGTCTTTCCTAAAGATCAATCCATCAAAATTGTTTACCTGTTCATAGGCTGTTAAGAAAATTTTTTATTTACCATAGCAATGAGCATCTTTCGCAGCTAAAGTCAGCGATTAATAATATGAATGTTTTCAAAAGCCGTTACCTCCCAAAAAGGAAAAACAAATTTGTAGTGCTGCAGGAATATGCTTCGCAAAATTATTTCCTTTTGTTTACCCTATTCATGCTGGTGCTTTTTTACCGGCTGGTGTATCACATGCCAATCCTTTGGACGGGCGTCATAGGCATTGCGCTCCTCATCATCATTTCAAACTTTATAGCCATTGTAAATATGAAGCGCAAACCCGTGATGATCGGTTTCGAGGGGCCATCCTTTTTTATTATGAGCGTCCATGATCTGGTATTCAACCGCGATGTGGAGACTTTTCCCATTCCTTATGCCAATGCACGATTCAAAAACGGCCAGCTCACCATCACCTATTTTGATAAAATATTAGAATTGAAGCAGGAGGACTGGCCGGATTGGGAACATATAAAGATCAATTTTATGTGAGGTCGGAAAAGGCTCGGCAGGACTTCTCTCGCTTCACTTTTCTTTTAGGTGCGGCAAAGCGGTCTTAGCCATGTCGCGAATACCCGGATAGGTCTTTTTCAGGGCTTCTTCCACTTTTGCGGCTGCCAACCATTCAGCATGAGTAATTCCTTCATTGGCCTGCGGAACAAGCTGCTCCTGCCCCGTTGTGGCAAAATACCAGTGAGTACGCTTCAGTTTGCGGCTGCCTCTCCGTGTGTAAGTATGATAGGTTACACCTGCTTTCTCCTGCAATTCCAGACTCTTCAGTCCACATTCCTCCATTACCTCCCGCTTGGCTCCTTCCCTGAACGATTCTTTTTTTTCCAGCTTTCCCTTGGGGAGATCCCACAAACCCAGGCGCACGATCATCAATAGCTTCTGCTCTCTGATCACCAGCCCGCCTCCGGCTATCACCAGTTCATGCATTTTTACAAACCGCTGAAAAATTTTCTTTGATTCTTTATCCAGAAAACAATACCCCTGATGAGTTGTCTCTTTCTCCAGTTCCTCAACGGCCTTTCGTATATCCTTTTTACCAGGGTGGATGAGCAGCTTCATCTCCGGATCCTTCATCAGCGGATTGTCCGTGATAATAAGAGGAGCGTTGTTTATGTAGATTTTATAGGTTTGCGACATGAAAACTGAGGATGAAATTGCGGTCAAAATTGCTGATTTTCTTTTGGAGATTAAAGCAGTAATTCTGCGGCCTGAAGAACCTTTTACCTGGGCATCGGGCTGGCGTTCTCCGGTATATTGTGATAACCGGCTGCTGCTCAGCTACCCGGAAATACGCAACTATGTGGAAAGCCAGTTTTGCTATAAAATCAGCGCAGACTTTCCCAACGCAGAAGCCATTGCAGGTGTTGCTACGGCAGGAATTCCTCATGCTGCTATCATTGCCAATCAAATGAACTTTCCTCTGGCATACGTGCGATCCAAAAAAAAGGAGCATGGTACGGGAAGCCTGATAGAAGGGCGTCTTGAAAAACGGCAGCGCGTAGTCGTGATCGAGGATCTGGTCTCCACGGGCAAAAGCAGCATTGAAGCCATTACAGCCTTGCGGGAGGCAGACGTAGACGTGCTGGGCCTGCTTTCCATTTTCAGCTATAACTTTCCGGTGGCTGCGGCTAATTTTTCTTCAGCATCCGTTAAGGCTTTTTCGCTTACCAGCTTTCCTGTGCTGATACAAAGAGCTGTAGCCCGGAACTATATTAAATCCGAAATGCTGGAAACCCTGGAAGAATGGCGTGATAATCCCGCATCCTGGGGAAGATGATTTTTTTGGAATACCTGAATTTCCCTCGTCTTTAATATAGAAACCCAAACATCCATAGCGGAATGGTCCTGCCTGAGCCATATTCGAGATCATCAAGAGCCCGGAATCCGTTTTTCACTCCTTTAATCTGCCGCGTAGTTTTGCTTTTCCCACCTACTTCAAATATATGCTGACCATTTACCAGGAAATCTCCGGTTGCCGGAAAATTGAGTTGCTCCCGGAAGCGTACCTGATTGGCAAAAAATGTTTCGCGTAGCGCACCCTTATCAGTATTTGAAAAAAGCATAAAGCTCAGATTTGTATTATCCAGGAAAATTTTATTCGGCTTCTGCAATTGAGAAATGCCCTGACTTTTCCTGTACAGGTTCGTCAGCAACCCGGCATCTTCCAGGTGGTGAACGTATTGGAGAAGTGTAGTCCGGTTAATCCCGATGCGCTCGCTCAGCTTGCTGATATTGGGTATAAACGGAGATGATTGCGCTATTACGGCCAATAGCTGCTTTATTTTCGGGACATATCCAAGATCCAGATGCCGCAATTGCGGTAATTCTATTTCGAGGATCAGGTTCGCCACTTCTTCCAGTTTATGGTAGTAGAGCTTTTCTGATTCTTTAAAAAACGGGTAATAGCCTTTTTGCAGGTAATGCTGGAAATGCGCCAGGGGTTTTACCTTTTCAAGAATGTCCGTTGCAATTTCTGCATGATGTTCAAGAATTTCAGGCAATGTAAGCGCAGGTATCTTCACCTTGTGCTGCAAAGCAAGGTACTCCCGAAACGAGAGTCCCTGAAGGTTGAACACAACCGCTCTTCGGCTCAGGTCCGCCCTGGCATTCAAAATTTCCAGCAATGACGAGCCGGTGAAAATGACTTTTAATTCCGGCAGGTCATCGTAAATATTTTTCAGTTCCTGCGCCCATCCGGAGTATTTGTGTACTTCATCCAAAAGCAAAAGGCAGCCATCCCGCTTCAGGAAATCATCTGCCAGGCTGTAAAGGGTGTTGGTAGCAAACCAGAAATTATCGAGGCTGACGTACAATACTTTAGTTCGCCATTCCGGCTGCATCCGGGCATATTGAAGCAACAAGGTAGTCTTGCCTGTTCCGCGCGGTCCTTTTAAGCCCAGCAGACGATGGTCTTCATCAAAGAATTTCAGCGCTGATCGCTCAAAGGGGAATTTGAGGGAACTAACTTGTTTTATGTATTTTTCAATAATATGCTCCATTATGTTCGTTTCAGTAAACAAAAATACGATATTTTGCTTATCACAACAAACATTTTTTGGATATTTTGTATAGTGGAGTATACATTTTTAGAATTTATTGTTCATCACAGTGAACAAAATACTGGGATATTGTTCCAAAAGATTTAAATACTATTCGTTAAAATCCCGTTTTTTCCAGACCAAAATTTTTATCAGTGCTTTGGAATACAACCAGGTAGAGAATAATTTAACTACCACCCACTCCCGATAGGTAAATGCCCCTGATTGATAAAGCGGGATTCGTGAAGCAAATAGCAGTGATTTTACCAATCCGTAAAAGTTGTGGAGAAGCTGCATAGAAGTGGGACGCAATTGGGAATAGCGCTCAGGATACCGCTTTGCCAGGTCAAGCATTCCTTTGTAAATGCGCGTCTGCACCCGGAATTGCTGCTGCCAGTCCTTAGCCGGATGCAATGCCATAGCCGCATCAAAGTACGTTTGAGACAATCCCAATCCGTGCAATCGCTGCCCAAACTCCCGGTCACCTCCCGAAAAGATATGGTCGTCAAACAGCCCGGTTTTCTCAAAAGCCTGCTTTTGCACGGCCAGGCAGCAGGTAAGGCCAAAGTTATGCGCCTGAACATAACGGGCAGTCTGGAATGCAGTCAGCCGGAAGAATTTCTCGCTCAACTTCTCTTCATGTTCTTTCTGAATGCGCACTTCGCAAGCTATGTAGGCGAACTGTGCGAGCAAAGGCTTCAGCTTCAAAAACCAGTCTGGCGGCAGCAAAATCGAATCATCCAGAAAAATGAGATAAGGCGCGGTAGCCTGCCGGATCCCAAGATTCCGGGCATTGTAAGAACCTTTGGATGTGTGAACAGGAATTTCATAAACAGAAAATGGAAACGCTAAATTTTTGAGAAAACCGGAAATGGCCGGGTCGGCTCCGTCATTCACCACAATTACTTCTGCCTGGGTCAATCCTTCCTGAGCCTCCAGGCTCACAAGCGTAGTACGAAGACCTGAGAGTTTTCTGCGAACAGGTATGATAAAGGAAATTTGCAAAGGAAATAGCGTTGGCGGCAAAGGTACACTGCTGTAAAAGATGACTATTGTCCAAATTTCTGCGCCCACAGTGCATTGATCAACTGTGCCTGCTTTGGACCGATGTCGTTCCAGAAAAAATGAGCAGCCATGCGGTCTATGGCTGCGGCTGATTTCCGGCTGAGCACATCCGGTTCCAGCATTTCCAGCACTGCCCGCTTTATCTCTTCTACATCTCTTTCTTCGCAAAGAATGCCGCACGGATCGGTCACCACTTCCGGAATGTCTGCATGGCGGCTGGTAATGAAAGGCAGCCCGCCAGCCATCAGGTCCATCAGCACCACGGGCGATCCGCCTTCTGTGTCGCCATCTGCCGCGCTTACGCTGGTGTGCATTCCAAAGTGGCACTGCAAAGCCAGCGCGCGCAATTGATCGAACTCAAGGTATCCGTGAAATATCGTATTTCCCTCCAGCACAAACTCCCGGATGGTGGTTTGCATCCGGTTCCAATATTCCCGGTCAGGCAGATAATCTTGCCGCTCTGCTCCCACCAGGTTGATCGTAAAGTTCTTCAGGCGACCTTCCTGTTTTAGTTCGCCCAACGCCTGTAGCGCATACACGATCCCTTTCTTTTCCGTAAAACCGGAAGCGATCAGGATTTCTACCTTGCCGCCCTCATAGTTCCGGATTATCGTCTTTTCCGGCTGCGAAGTGCCGAGAGGGATTACATATATTTTTTTCTGGGAACAGCCCATTTCACGAAGCCTGGCCGCCATAGCATTTCCTTCCGCAATAAATGCATCGCACTGTTTAAAAAGCCTGTGGTAGCGCTCTTCCCAACGTCCATCCTGCTGAATGATCCTTTTAAGATCATAGCCATAAAATCGGGTAATGTGTAAATCCGCCTTTAGCTTTAGATCGCTCCAGCCACGGTTACCAAAATGGGAAAACAGCACAACCGGAGTCCCGATCTTATCAAGTTCAGCCTGGCGCCAGGGCTTGGGGTTTCGAAATTTCCGTGATAACCTGCTGAGCAGATCATTGCTTTCGTCCGGCTTCACGCGTATTTCGCTGGCCGGTGGCGAAATGGGTAGCACTTCTTCGGCAAAAATTATTTGATTTGAAAAGGGCAGGTTACGGTATTGCTCCCAAATCCAGCGTTGCGTAACGGGCAGCCATTTATCCACACTATGAATGAGGCGAAAAGTCATTTCTTCTTCCATCGGTTTGAAATGCCAATCTTCGCACTGAACCTGAATTTGACCGGAACCTGATGAGGCAAAAGCCGCTCACGGCAATGCTTTCGCAATTCAGTTCTGAGGTCAGCACCTTTTTCTTCGGTCAATACTTCTGCACAAATTATTTGGCCGAGGAGCGGATGAGGCTCTGCAAAAACGCGCACCTCCTGAATTTTGGGATGTTCGAGCAATACAGCCTCCACGACTTCCGGATGTACCTTTTCTCCCCCTGTATTGATAATGCGGCTGCTCCGGCCCAATATCCGGAAACTACCTGTATTTTCTTCTGCCAGGTCATTGGTAGAAATGTATTCGCCAGGATCATCCTGGTTCAGGTAGCCGAGAAATGCCGGATGCCGCTTCACTTGTAGGGAGCCGTTGGTGATCCGCATCCCGTTTTTTATGGCTGTGAGACTTTCTGTCCCCGAATTGCTCATTGCCACCACACCGCTTTCCGTGGTTCCAAACGTCTGGCGGATTTCTGCCTGTGGGAAAACCTGGCTCAGCCGCCTAATCAAAGCGGGAGCAATAGCCTCGGCCCCCAGATTAATCCAGCGCAGATCCGGTAGCGGATGCAACACAGGAATTCCGGCTGCCAGCGCCATCCTGAAGAAGCTGGGCGTAGCGCTGAGAAAATTTGCACGGTGATCTTCCGCGGCTCTAAAAATTTCGGCCGGTTGCGAAATTTCAGGTATTACCAGAGTGCCCCCGGAGCAGAGCACGCGCAGACACACGTCCAGCCCACCAAAATGATCGAACGGCATCACAGGAACAGTAACCAGATTTTTCGCAGAACGATGCAGGTAATCCATGATAAAATCCTGAAAACTGTACATAACCTGCTTGGATGGTCCTTCGCTCCCGCTGGTAAGGAGAATCAATGCCGCTTCGCCTTTATGCTCCAATGCAAGCAATTTTTGCGGCTTTTGGCTTTTCCCCTGCTGAATTAAATTAATTTTATCAGAAGAAAAATTAATTTGATAACTCCAAAAAACATCATCTGTGGTAAAGCATAAATCCCGGGGTGCCAATACCAGGTGAAAACCTGCTTCGAGGGCAGCAAAAAATGCAGCAATGGTATTTATTGAATATTTGCCTTTTAACAACAAAATTTGTTGAGCGTGATATTGCCTTCGCCAGGTCTCTGAAATCTCCCTGATCTGCGCTATCAGCTCTGAAAAAGTGATGCTTTTATTTTTAGAAACAATCGCCTTTTGAGCATCAAATTGTGCAAGATGAGTAAGAAGTTGTGAGGCGTCCAATTAATTCTAATTTAATTCTGTGCGTAATTCTGGTGATTTTTTAAATTAAGAATATTTCATTTGAACCTGATCGTTCTACCTCGAATTTAGCCACATATAGATGTAAAGTTCAAAATGGTAATATTAAGAATTTTGTTTGTTCCGACAACAGCCTCGCGCCCGGTACATTGGTTATGGATACCATTACTGTCAACTTAACCGCGTAGGTACGAGCGAATGCTCGCACCAGTATGGGGTTCACAGGGCAGCAGCCAGTATACGCCTAACATTCGCAACTACGACATTTACGTAGCCAAAGACACAGGCGTGTACCAGCTATGGCTTCCCAACACCACAGCTAAATTCACCGGTACGATTGACCATACCTATCGCTTCTTTTCCATTCCCAAGAGTGAAGATGGACAAGTGGAGTTTGCCCCGGCACAATACGATGCCATTACCACTATAACCGATACCCTTACCGGCATTCATCGAAAGTCAAACACCGCAGCACTCAGCTTAAGCCTCTATCCTAATCCATCTACGGGAGAGCTGAACCTTGCCCTTGCGATTCCGGAAAGCGGAATTGTGCAAGTAGAGATGTTGGACATGACCAGCAGGAGAATCACAGCGATGCAAGAGAAGCACTTTAGCCACGGAACCCACAACTGGCACCTCGGCCAGGCCACCACGATACATCCCGGCATCTATTTCGTCCGGCTTACCATCAATGGCCGCCAGGTAGTGAAGAAGTGGGTGAAGACGGAGTAGCAGTATCCCTGACCTTCCGTTTGGAACAGTAAAAAAGCAGCAATCTCATGTGTGGTTGCTGTTTTTTGGTTTAGATGTAAAGGAATGGACGAGGCAGGATTGGGATAAATGAGGTCATGGACAAGATGGCCCTTACAGGTTTTAAAGAACAAACTGACCGATTGTGGCCTTTCATCCTTACAATAAACCAACATGAAAAAAATTATCGGAATCATTCTCCTCGTAGCAGGCATCATCATGGGCGTTGCAGGCTTTATGCAAATGGACGACAGTCAACATGAGGCCAACCTCGGCCCCATTAGCATTGAAGCCACCGACAACAAAGGCATGAACTCCGGCCTGATGCTCCTCATCGCAGGCGCTGTGGCCACGGTTGGCGGGATTGTCTTGTTGGTGGGGAAAAAGTAAGGGGTGGTCTAAATTGCCTTTTTCAGTTGTCCGGTTTTTTGGAATATTGCCTTCCGAGCCTTCTGCATTTCGCCTTCAGGTCGCTCCCGTATTTTGTGGGCGGTCGGTTTGGGTCAGGACTTCTATACTTTAACTTGAGGAGTTGTAAATTTTGAAGGGCGAGTAGTGTTAAATCTCTCACGGATTTACTAAACCTGCACCAACCCTACCTCCCCCACTATTCAAAGTCAAGCACCGCTTTCAAATTCTCCTTCACTACAGTTGCGGTAAGTGGAGGTATTGTGCCGATTTTCCTAATCCATCGCTTGTTGTCAATTGCCCGAAGTTGGTCCATCATAATGTCGCAGTCCTCCATTACGTTTGCCACACCGGCCTGGAGATGCACCCTAAGGATTTGAGAACGCTTGATAATGTTGGTGGCCAACGGAATTTAGCAGGTTAGTTTGCACCACCAGTACAGGCCGCGTTTTGCCTGGCTCACTTCCGAGTTGCGGGTTCAGATCAGCAATCCATATTTCATATTGCTAAACCATTTTCCTCCAATCCTTCGAATTCTTTCAGGACTGACATGGAATCCTCTTGTACCAGTGCTGATTCTTCCTTTAACTTTTCTGATAGCAACAGCCGCTTTTGATATTGATTATAATGATCAATCGCCTCGTTGATGTACCGGTTCCTTGGCTTTTGCAATTTTTTGAGGATGGCTTCAGTAGTTGCAAACACGGCTTCATCCAACTTTAGCGATAAGGTCTTCATCTGATTTTCTAAGTATTTAATTTTTGGGGAATACAAAAAATAAACTTTGCGGATGACAATTCAGGTTCTTAAGTCTCATTTATGCACCATTATTTGGCGATTTTAGTTTTAATCCCAATTGCTCACACCTTAAGTCAAATACTTCCTTGTAGGCAGTTTTCATATCATCTGACAAGAATGAGTGCTCAATCCAGTTAAATGCGTTTGGTTTGTTTTTGATCATTCGTTGAAATGCCCCTTTGACCTGCTTTCCGGAAAGCCCTAATACTTCGCCTAATTGCTCGAAATGTTCCCGCTTCAATTTCTTTTTCTTTCCAACCAATGTCAGGGCAAGCTCCTCCTTATCTTCTGGTAATACGATAGCCACATTCAATAAATCATAAGCAGACGCCAGTACCCATCCAGAAGGACTTTCGATCATCGAAAAATTTTTTAAATGCATATCATTGTTTCCGGTAAGAAATGAGAAAAGGACTAACTCAAAGTAGAAGACTTTATCAAGCAATGTATTGTCAGAATAACTTCCGAGTGCCTTACCAACTTTCTCCAGGGAGCTTTTATATTTATCAAATGCCTCGGTGATCTGAAACATATCTATCATGTGGATCTTCTCGCCCGTTGCTGTACGGTCAACCCGCTTGGTGATGTAGGATAGCTCACCGGAAGACAAGCGGATCAATGATGAAGGCACTACTCGGATCCCGAAACTTTCGGCCATGCGCATGGTCACATGTTCGTTTTGGGGAATTTCCGGAAAGCGGTCTGATGGCGGTTTCAGAATATATTGCCCGCCTAAAGCCCCGACTACCGTCAACCGTGTATCAGCACTCTCTGTGGTTTTCTTCACCAATGACATGGAGAGTTTTGGCTGAACACCCGGTACGGAAATGCTACGTTCCACCACATTCTTCGCTAGTTCATCCATTTGATCTAGCGAATATTCTATTTCAGGTGGTGTGGAAGTGCCAAAAAATTCCAGTGAACACTTTTGATGAAAGTTGAGTCCTTCTTCAACAGACACATAGCAATATAAACATCTATTCCCCATCACCTGCTACTATTGGTTCAACGCTTACGGCCCCTATACAATCCTTACAGCATGCCAGCAATAATCCCATCCGGTCATTCTTATTGATCTTCCAATTTTCGGAGGCAATGTCCAATAGCCATCCCTCAGGAATCAGCCCTTCAAAAAAGGGAAAGAGCCGTTTATCCTCGTAAGGCTGAGCTGTAACCGGCATTGTGAATGTGATGAACCCATCCGGATGATCTTTTACGTATTGATCATCATATTGAAATACGTACTCTCCATCATTTGTTTCCGTAATAACCCCGGCCAAATGATCTTTATAAAATACCTTTCCTTGTCTCATTCATCCAGGTCTTTCGTGCTAACCGGAGCCAGCTCATGTCCAAACATACGGAGAACAAGGTTCACCTTATCCATATTCAGGTTCGTTTTGCCCTGCTCTATTTTCCGTACAACTGTGAGGGCAACACCCGCACGTTCAGCAAATTCTTCCTGAGTAAGCGATACCTCTTTTCTACGCTCTTTGACAAACTCCGCCAATTGCTTCATTATATGCTTTTAAATATAATAACAGTCAAATGTACTAAATTATATGCAATTAGATATACTCAGGTGGAAGATAGTAATATTGTATGCGTTTGCATATAGTAAAGTGAATTGCAATTTTATATGGATTCTTGAATTTTGACTAACGTCAAACCTCATCATTGCAAATCAGGCAGTTACAATTCCGA
>JBBDIG010000039.1 GCA_040880525.1 Bacteroidia bacterium | reverse complement strand
AAATAAAAGCCCCTGGCGACACACGTTGCCAGGGGCTTTTTGCTATTAGAAGAAATTCAGCGGTTGCAAGTGTGCGCATTCCAAGTGGATAAAGACAGGTGTACACAATATTTTACCACTTCACAAATGGAGGCAATGCTTTGAGCGGGCGATAAGCTCCAGCGGCTTTTTCAAAAAAATGATGCGTCATGCCATTGGTCAGGGCCAGCAGCGGAGTTTTGACAGTAGCATTGTACATAGCCAGTTGCGAAACGGTTTTGTCGCGAATATTCACTTCGGGCGATTTGCATTCCACGAGGAGGTGGGGTAGCATCTGGCGGTTGTAAGCCAGGATGTCAGTTCGTTTATTCAGGCTATTGTATGTGATGCCCCCTTCTACGCTCAGGAGTGATGGAGAAACCTGCAGGTGTTCCACAAGATAATGCACGAAATGTTGCCTTACCCATTCTTCAGGCGTCAGCACCAGATATTTACGTCTGATCATATCATAGATATAAAGCTGGCCGTCCTTTTTTCTGAGCTTGTATTCGTATGGAGGCAGATTCAGTTGGAGCATGACTGCAAAATTACCGCACCTGCCCGCGATAGGCTTTCCCCAAATTGTAGATAAGTCTTTGTGCTAAAACAGTGGCCATTTAAGGAAGCAGATTAATTTTACCACAAAATAATGCGTTATGGCGGCTGCAACTTTTGATAAAATAATGAAATCCATGAAGGAGGGAAAGTACGCGCCCATTTACTTTCTCTTCGGTAACGAGCCTTTTTTTATAGATCAGATCACTGACTATGTGGTGGCCCATGCTCTACAGGAGGAACAGAAAGGATTTAACCAGACCGTAGTGTATGGCAGGGATGCGGATGCCGAAACCATCATCAGCTATGCAATGCGCTATCCTCTGATGGCAGACCGCCAGGTAGTAATATTAAAGGAAGCCCAGGAAATGCGGAAGCTGGATGAACTGGAACCCTATTTCCGGAAGCCCGTACCGAGTACACTGCTGGTGATAGCCTATAAGCACAAGAAGCTGGACAAACGCACCAAGTTTTATAACGCGGTGAAGAAGCATACTACATACTTTGAGTCGCAGCAACTGAATGAGTATAAGGTGCCGGAATGGATTCTCAATGAAATGAAGAAACGCGGCTACCGCATAGCGCCTAAGGCAGCTCAACTGCTGACTGAATACACCGGAACATCTCTTGAAAAGATCAACCATAGCCTGGAGAAACTTATCATCAGTGCGGATGGCAACAAGCAAATTGGCGTAGAAGACATTGAAAGAAATATTGGCGTCAGCAAGGACTACAATATTTTTGAATTGCAAAATGCGCTGGGCGTGAAGGATGTAGCAAAGGCAACGAAAATTCTTCATTACTTTAAAGCGAATCCCAGGGCGAACCCCATCCAGATGATCATTCCGGTACTTTTCGGTTTTTTCAGCAAGATATTTTTGATTGATTCCGCTACGAATGCGCAGGAGGTGCTGGCGCAATTGCCGCTATCACCCTACGTCAAGGATATTTATGCGGCTGCCGCCAACACTTACCGCGGAAGGACAGCAGGAGCTATCAGTCTTCTCAATGAATATGATCTCCGTAGCAAAGGAGTCAACAATTCGGGCATTCCGCAAGAGCAATTGCTGGATGAACTGGTGTATAAACTGCTATTTTTATAGAGCGTGTTAAATTCGGATCTCCGATAGAAGGGAGCATTGCGGGCCAGAAAACCTACACGACATTAACTTCCGGCTGCAATTCTATACCGAATTTCTCTTGTACCGATCGTTGTATTTGCCTGGCAAGTTGCCAGATTTCTTCCCCCGTGGCATTCCCATAATTTACCAGCACCAGCGCCTGGTCTTTGTGCGCTCCCGTTTCGCCTATTCGCTTGCCTTTCCATCCGGCCTGTTCTATAAGCCATCCTGCTGGAACCTTGGTTTTTCCTTCTCCCACAGCATAACCTGCTATGTCAGGAAATTTCTTTTTCAGCTCGTTAAATTGATCATCCGGGATTTCGGGGTTCTTAAAAAAGCTTCCGGAATTTCCGAGAACTGCCGGGTCAGGAAGCTTGCTGCGCCTGATGCTGCATACGGCTTCACTTACCGCGCTTAACGTCAGCTCCTTCACACCCATTTCTTCTAAGGTGCGGCTGATGGCGCCATAGCTTATGTTGAATTCCGGTTTTTTCGCCAATCTCAGGCTGACCGATACGATGAAATATTGTCCTTTGGCTTTATTCTTAAAAATGCTGTCCCGGTATCCAAACCGGCATGATTCGGCATCAAAAATCTCCAACCGGCCATCCTCCAGCCGCACTGCTTCGAGTTGCTCAAATGTTTGCCGGAGCTCAACTCCATAGGCACCAATGTTCTGCATCGGTGCCGCACCCACCGTTCCGGGGATTAATGACAGGTTCTCAATTCCGCCCCAGCCTCGCTCAATGCAATAAATCACGAAGGAATGCCATACTTCTCCACTCATCGCTTTTATCCATACATATTCCTCATCCTCCTTCAGCTTTTCAATTCCTTCCAGACAATTCCTGATCACAAGCCCTTCGTAGTCTTTGGTGAAAAGCAGGTTGCTGCCGCCTCCGAGGATCAGCTTTGGAACAGCCCGGTATTTTTCATTGCGCAACAGTAATTGTAATTCCGGGACCGTCCGCACCTCTGCATAATACCGGGTGGTAACGTCAATGCCAAATGTATTAAAGCGCTTAAGCGAGATGTTTTCCTGGATTTGCATAAACATTAAATGAGTGACTGCGTGTGCAAAGTAAAGAGGTTCTTCTTACTGATATTCCTGACGAGCCGAACTACGGAAGAAGAATGGTGATTCCTGTAGAAATTGAATAATATATGTATAAATAATTTCCTGGAACATTTTCCAGATTATTATAAAATAAAAAGCCTGTGATGGATCTGGTCATCCTCACAGGCTTTTTATTTTAAGTTTTAATATTTACTCAAGACTTAATAATGCAAACTGGGTATTCCGTCCTCTTATTCCGTATAGGATCAGTTGGTTGTCGCCAAAGCTTTTGCAACTTTTAGGGCGGGTTATTACATCCTGATCTTTAATATTAAATAAAGGCTTTTTCTTTACTTCTCCAGCGGCTGATAGAGACGCAATTGTTGTAATTCCTTTTCTCGGGTTGTTTAGAACCTTAATTTTTTTAAGGTCATAATTTTCCTGGTTTTTTTTATGATCATTAAAAATAAAATGAAGGGATTCATCTCCAACTAACAAGGCATAAGAGGAATAATAGCCTCCATCATTTACCGAATGTTGCCGCTTTGCGACTTTATTGATCCAATCAATTCCTCCATCAGGGTTAATATTAACAACGATTATATCATTATAATAATAATGGTAGGTGGTGGTGGTAACTCCGTTTGAACTGGTAGATGTGCTTACACGAACATAGTATTGCTCACCCACCAAAACTGCGCCTCCATCCTTCCGGATAATCAGGTTGTGTAGATCATAATTGTACAACTCCTTTCCTTTCTTTGCTCTCTTTTCGCTCATGAACAATGCAAGAAAATCCCGGTCAAATTCTTTGACACTCTGTACCTCCACTTCCTTGGATTCCCTGTTAATCCGCAGAAAAAATGTTCCCTTTAGTCCGGCAACAGATCTTTCGGAATAAAACCCTGCACAGATGATTTGGCCTTCCTCATTATCAACGTTAATCGTTATTTCTGATATAACTTGCTGACCAAGGTTCAGATTATATTCTGTCAGCGTCTCTTCTCCCTTTTTAAAATTAAAGAGAATATATTCATGACTGGCATCTCCTTTTTCTCTTTCTGATTTAGCAAGGTTCCGGCTTGCCAGTACGTAGATATTTCCATCATTATCCACTCTGTACTGGCTTATTCCGATTTCTTTATCAGAATAGGGCAGTTGGACGTCTCGTTGCCACAATTCTTCCAGATTGTTGTCTAATACTTTGAACGCAAATGATTCCTCCCCGCGCTTGTCATAAGGGTTATCATGGTACACCAGAATTTTGGACTGATCTGCACTCATGGTAAAATTGAATCCTGCGGTTTTCAATTTTTTTTCACCTTCAATTTGGTCTACCGTTCTCATCTTGCTTAAAGCACCATCAGGTGAGACTTGATTAAGAAATGCCAGGTATTGATTATTTCTCTTATCGAGGAGTGAAGTAAAGAGCACCAGTTGGTCTTGAGCCAGCATTATACGTTCTAGAGAAACCTTGTCTCCTTTGTATTCGGGAAGCTCAATTTCTTTTGAAAATTCCATATTCATAGAGCTGTTAAACCGCTCAATGCTGTACTCTTCAGAGCGCAGCAAATTGCCTGATCTTGTTCGAAGTGCATAAAAGCCCTGGTCGTCCGAGCCGATAATGTAGCTCAGATGCGATTTGGAACTCGCCTTAATTACCTCACCCCATTTAATATCAGGTGACTGTGCCTGAACAGGCTGATTGCAAATGCTCATCCCAAGGATGAACGCCAGGCCGAAAAGCCCAATAAAGTTTTTCATTGCTTGTAAGTATTTCTATTTGAAAATGAATGATGTTAAATGATCCCTTGAAAGTCCTAGCACCAAGAGAACATGAAATGCAGGGGGAAAATTAAGCTAAAAGTTTAGACGGTGAGCGAAAAATCTGTCAAAAAATTTGAGATTAAAATGCTGGCATTATGAAAATGATCAGGTATCCCTCAGCTTGACGCAATAGTAGTGGGAGGGGGTACTGGTCCGAAACCATTTTACCGCCTGGTAATTACGTTCTAAAATGCATGTATTATCAGATGTGAGACAGAGAAGGGAAAAATCGCTAAATCCGGGATGGATCGCAAGATAATTTCGCCCTGTAAAAAATACAAGGCGCCTTGTTGCACCATTCATTCAACTAATAATAATGTCTTATGATCCGATTACTTACAATTCCGATGCTTGCCCTGCTTGTAGGCGGACAGGTGAAAGCACAGAAAGGATTTACCATGTTGTCTCCCTCTATCGTTACTGTCCAGGGAAATATTGAACACCACATTTCTGACGCAATCTACATCAGGTATATCAAGGATTTTGTCACATTCGACACGATAACTGCGGATTCCACAACGGTGAGCAAGAGAGGAAATTTTGAACTCAGCTTTAACTGGACTGAGCCTGCCGCTGCTTTTCTGGTATATGGCAATCATACAATGCCACTCTTCCTTAGTCCCGGTGATAACCTGATGCTTAATTTTATTGGCAGAGAGTTTAAGAAAACCATGGATTACTGCCAGGGAGAAAACCAGGCTAATAATTACTTGAAAATTAAGAATCTGGAAGAAAACAGGCAGGCCGCTCTGCAGTCGCGGGACAAATTTCCGGATTCCAGGAGTTTCCGGCATTTTGCGGACTCAATGATGCAGGACGAACTGAGCCTGCTGGAAAGCCATGTAGACCAGTTTGAGCATTGGACTCCGGGAGTGGAGGCTTTCGTGGATTACGAACGGGCACAGATCAAATTTTTCTGGATCAATGAAAAACTGAATTACAGGCTTGAAGAAATAATATCGGAACAGGATGAAGTCGTGGCACGTGAAGACAGGAAATACTACAGCTTTCTGAGTGATGTTGCCATCAATGATCCTACAGCGACAGCATCGCCTTCTTACTACATTTTTCTTGACAGCTATATCAACTTTTTGAGAAGGAGATTGGTAGCATCTAAGCCGAATTTTAATTCACTATCCTCTGAGAGGGTTGATTATGAAATAATTGGGAATGAGCTTGTAGACAGGCATCGCAGTGTTATGCTTGCCAGGACCGTCCTTTCCAGCTTTGGCGAAGCAGATCGCACATCGGCCGACATGCTTCTTACACGCTTTAAGGAAGAAGAAACCGGATCGCCTGAATTGGTTAAAATTCTGGATGTGGCCTATCAAAGATCATTGGACAGAAAGACCAGTGGCGAACCCAGATCGGATACTGCGACTTCCGGTTTATAAAGTAAGAAATATTTACGGGGAAGTGAATGGCCCGGGAACAATGCGTTAATTCGTTGTTTTCGGGCCTTTCCTTTTAGATGGTTGCACTTTGCGCAGTAGCAGGTTCCTTGAGTATTCAGTTGAGGACACAGAACAATATGCCTTAGATTTGTGTCAGTTAAGTCCAATTACAAATCAAAACCTTTCCAAATGAAAAAAATTCTTGTCCCAACAGATTTCTCAGAATGTGCCAATTATGCCGTCCGGTTTGCCGGAACGCTGGCTAGAAAGCTCAACGCCAAGATCTATCTGCTCCACGTCATTGATGTTTTGGGGATAGAAGAATCTACCGAAGAAGGCCGCTGGGCTACAGAGCAGCGTGAAGGAGGTAGCGGCATGGTTCCCTTTAAAATAGCCCTGATGAAAAAAACCAAAACCCAGATGGAAGAAACTATTTCCACGTACCTGGAAGGCGTAGAAGTGGAAGATGAAATAGAGATGGGCAATGCAAGCCGTCATATTCTCATAGCCATGGAAAAATACAAACCGGACCTTGTAGTGATGGGTACGCATGGCACGAGTGGGTTTGATGAAGAACTGATAGGAACCCATGCAGAGCGGGTGGCGCGGAAATCAGCAGTGCCATTGCTGGCCATCAAACATCCTGTGGAGCGTGAGATCAGGAAACTACTGTTTGCCTCAAATTTTGACGAGAAAGAAACCCCGGAGGTTTTCCATAAGGTTGAAAAGCTTGCGAAAGATCTGGGTGCAGATATTCATCTGGTGAAGGTGGTAACTCCCAGTCTTTTTTCCGGAACGAAAGAAACCAGAAGTCAGATCAGAAAATTCCTAGATAAGGCAGGTGCATCAGAATATCCGTTTTCATTGTTTAACGATACTTCTACGGAGAAGGGTATTGTTCACTTTGCGGATGAGATAGATGCTGATATGGTGGTGCTGGGTACACACGGCCGCAGCGGATTCTCCCAGTTATTCAAGTCAAGTGTAGCTGAAGGACTGATCAATCATTCTTTCATTCCGGTACTCTCTGTTCCTATAGGGTCTCGTGATTAGAGACTGAAAATGCACAGGCAACAAAAAAGGGGAGAAACTTTAAAGTTTCTCCCCTTTTTTTAAAACCGGGTGTTGGTCCCATTTTTAAGCGTTGGAAAGTTCATGCTGCTGGAGTTTACGGGCTTCCTCGTAAATCCGGTCGTCATCAAGTTCAACATAGCCCCCGTTTGGCCCTTTTTCGTAGTGAACGCCTACATAGTTTCCATTGGTGAAGTTGTAGCCTCCGAAGTAATTTCTTACTGTCTGTTCATCAATGTCGAGTTCCGTTGCAATTTGCTTGATTCCGCCATGCGGCAAGTTGTCCTTGAGTTTCCGAAGTTCCTCGAATCTTATTATCATATTTCCAATATTTTGGTTATAAATGCATTACAAAACGAATAGAGCAAATATAGCCAATTTTGGTGAAAGATATAGTCGTTTAACAGTCAAAAAACAAAAATTCCTGGAGATATTTTTTCACGAACCTGAAGAGATCCTTACTGCCCGGCAGAATCTTTCATTTTCGCCCGCCATTTGGCCTTTTCTAGCTGGCGCTCGATGATGAGGGTGGCGAGCTGAAATGGAACATCTCCTGGTGGCTGGCGCTCTGTGATCTCTCTCACGGTGGTTTCGGCTACGTCAATCCGGTAGAGGATATTGCTGAGCAAACCGGGATCATTTTGCAGCATTTCCGAAATTCGATGAGTCAATGCAGCATGAAGCGCCTCAAGGGTTTCGTTGTGGGTATTTCCGGCAGACGCTCCCACGAGTGAGAAAGAATTCCGGATAAGAGAGGCGGCTGTCGTAAGAAGAGCCGTTGAAGTCATAGCAAGGTTGGCGGATGAATTCTATTGAAGAGGATTCAGGATGATTACCGGTTTCTGGAGCCGTACATGATGCTTCGCAAATGCTCAATTCCCTTATCCGTTACCTGGTAGATCCGTTTTCCGTTCTGCGTCATCTTTTCGGCATCCATATTCAGCTTCACGGCATTGGATGGATTTGACAACCTTACGCCCAGTGTCTTTAGCGTTTTTGATGCTTCGCGGGTGGTGAATATATTCTTATCACCTCTTGCCTGTATATAATATGCAGCTCCCAGCATCTTATCCACATCCTTGGCATTTGGCGGCATTTGTTCATAAAAACCGGCAAAAGAATCTGGCAGGTTATCCAAGACATTTTGATTTTCAATCTCTTCTCCTTCACTCAGAGCAGCCAATGCTGCCGAGAGATTCTTCCCACCATCCCGCTTTAGTGCTTCCCTGAAGTGGGGAGGAAGATTTTTTAAAAAGTGCAGGAAGTAGTCGATCTTGTGTGAGTGACTATTGATAAATTCTTCTGAACCCTCTATCTCAAACTCACGAGTGTTCAAGTTGACTTTGATCTTCGCATTATTATCCATTTCCTGCCAATGTTATTAAGGTTGGTACTTAGGTAATATCTAAAAAATCCTTTCTGATATGACACATATCTGCCTTAGAATATTTTTTCATCACAAAAAAAGATGATTATTACACCGCAAAAATGAGAATAATACTTTTAATGCAGAAGATTTAATAGGAAAATTTATTGATCGGATTGGGAAAGCCTTTATCAAAGTGCCGTAAAATCATTCAATGGCTAAAAATAACGAATATGCTATAAAGAAATAGGGTTTAGAATCAAGCTATTATTTTCTTACATTATAGGATTTGAAATAGGAAAGTTTCACTACCTGTAAAAAATAATATCAATGGTTTGATGAGAACTAACTGCTCCTTTTGCTGACTCCCATACCAAACAGCGCAAAATCGTACTTTACCGGATCTCTAGGATCCAGGAGTTTCAGGTTAGCTGTGAGTTCCGTTGCTGCTGCCCAGTCTTTCTGCTTTCGCGAGAGCAGGCCCAGCTCTCGGGCAACCTGATCTACATGCAGATCAAGCGGACACACAAGTTGCGCAGGGCTGATTCCCTTCCACAGCCCAAAATCCACTCCCTTCCCATCGTTGCGAACCATCCATCGCAAGTACATATTCAGCCGTTTACAAGCAGATTTTCTGGCTGGCGTACCGATATGTTTCTGCGTTCGCTGAGGAGCATCCTCCATAGCAAAAAATTGCTCATGAAAGCCTGTCAATGCGGATCTTGTATCTTGGTCCTCAGGTTTAATGGAACTTGTGAAAGCTTCCTCAAGCGAGGTATGCACCTTATAGAAGCAGGATAAAAACCGGATGAAGCAGATTGCATCCGTTCCATTGAAGGTGCGGTGTCGAAAGGATCTGAAAGGTGTGAGGTCGGCCTGGGTATGGTGCAGCATGAACTCATGAGGATCGTGGTCCATCCACATCATCAACTCCCCGCATTTTCTGAGAATGGCAGGCCGTTGTCCCCACGCCAGGATGGCAGCCAAAAAGCCGGCTATTTCTATATCCTGCTTTTTGGTAAAAAGATGGGGAATTGACACCGGGTCTTCAGGAATGAACCGGGGGTGATTAAAGTGCGCTGCCTGTGCATCAAGAAATGGCTTGAGCGCTAAAATATCTTGCGGGGCCAATTCTTTCTATCCTAATGCCTGCTCCAGGTCTGCAATCAAATCATCAGCATCTTCCACTCCAACACTAAGCCTTATAAGCGAATCAGAGATTCCGCCTTTGGCTCTTTCTTCAGCCGGTATAGAGGCGTGCGTCATAGTGGCGGGATGGCCGATGAGCGATTCTACTCCGCCCAAAGATTCGGCAAGCGCGAAGAGCCGGGTGGCAGATAGCACCTTAAAAGCAGATTCGGTATTATTGAGCCGGAGCGAGAAAGACACCATACCGCCAAAATCTTTCATCTGCTTTTTGGCGATGTCGTGATTCGGATGATCTTCAAACCCCGGCCAGTAGACTTGGTCAACGGCAGCGTGTTGTTTGAGGAAATGGGCAATGGCGCGACCATTTTCGCAATGGCGCTGCATGCGCAGGTGCAGGGTTTTGATTCCGCGAAGCATCAGGAAACAATCCTGAGGGCCGGGAACGGCACCACAGCTATTTTGAATGAAACGCAGCCGCTCGTCAAGATCTTCATCGCTGGTGATGATGGCTCCCATTACCACATCGCTATGGCCACCGAGATATTTCGTAGCGGAATGCATGACCATGTCTGCACCCAATTCAAGTGGCAATTGGAGATAAGGCGAGCAAAATGTATTATCCACGCACACCAGCGCATTGGCAGCCCGTCCCAATTCCACCGCTTGTTCGATATCCACGATATTCAACATTGGATTCGTTGGCGTTTCCACCCAAATGAGTTTCGTGTTGCTGTTGATCTTGTCGGCAATGTTCTTTGGTTCGCGCATATCCACAAAATGGAACTTCAAACCATATTTCATAAATATATGCCTGAATATTCTGTAGGAACCTCCGTACAGATCCTGAGTGGCAATTACCTCATCGCCCGGATTGAGAAGTTTGACAATGGCATCTATAGCGCCCATACCGCTGCTGAAACAGATCCCGGTTTTTCCATTTTCCAGCGCAGCAAGATTGTGTTCCAACGCCTGCCGTGTCGGGTTTTGCGTTCTGGAATATTCAAATCCTTTGTGGTCTCCCGGTGTCTTCTGGATGTAGGTGCTGGTCTGGTAAATGGGCGTCATAATGGCCCCGGTGGCAGAATCGGGTTCAATGCCTGCGTGTATAACCTTTGTTCCAAATTTCATAATCTGTTTTTGCAATAAATGATCGTTGTGCAAAGGTTTGGATAAAGCCGGAGTTTCTTCCTACTGCAGCCGCGAAAAATCAAATTTTGACGATCATTCGCAGGTTCAGCCTGCGCGAAGTAAGGTTATTGGGAACCGACCACAGATTGTTTTGAATATCCTTTACCCAGATATATGAAATTGTGTTACGAATGCCGAAAGCATTGAATATTTCGGCAGAGAACCAAATGGACTCGAAATGTTTCAGCGCTCCCGTTTCTTTCTTGCGCTTTTCGGCTGAATATGCCTGATAGCTGAATCCCACATCCACTCGTCTGTAGGGAGGCATCCGCAAGAGGTTACGAAACTGCGGCAAGGCAGGCGGGCCATAGGGCAGACGGTGTCCATACACCAGGTTCAGGTGGGCCTTTATGTCCTCATTCATCGGCAGGTTGTCCTGGAAAAGGATGGCAAATGTGAAACGCTGGTCGGTAGGCCGAGGAAGATACCCGGGATTCGCATACGTGGTATCCTCCTCTACAAAAAAGTCATCCGCCATCTTCTCCTGTGTTTTCATCAGGCTGAAGCTGAACCATGAAGGCAGCCCTTCGATAAATTCGCCATAGACCTGCATATCCAGCCCGGCAGCATATCCCACGGCTTCATTTTTTGCCGTGTACCGGATCCGGACATCCTCAATATCATAAGGGATCAGGTCCCACAAATATTTATAGTAAATCTCACTTGTCCATTTAAATGATCTTTCCCATAGTTTGAATATCAGCTCCGCCCCAACTACCGCATGATACGATTTTTGCGAAAGCACTTCAGGATTCAGTGTTCCCTCTTTGCTGCGCAACTCCCGGTAAAATGGCGGCTGAAAATACAGCCCGGTTGCGGCTCTCAACTGTACGTTGTTTTTTAACAGGCTATCCGGCTGACCCTGCCGGATAATGGCAGTGTTGTGCCTGCGATTGGGTTCAATCACCATCTGGAGCCGTGGTGAAATGATCAGTTCTTCATTGTAATCCCAATAATTTGCCCGTACACCTCCGGTAAGAAATGAATTGTAATCCTTTGATAATTCCCAGGTATTCTCAAGAAAGCCGCTATACCGGTTAGAGCTGAGGTTGATGCGGCTTTTCACAAAGCTCTCCACAGTCAGTTCATCTCCGGTGGCCACGGGCACAGAGTAATCAGCCGAATCCAGGTAGCGGTATTCACGCAGTTCATCTTCAATAATCTCATGCTGGTATTTCAGGCCCCAGCGCAAGTCCCAGAAGTTTCCTGTATTCCTGTGGCCTCTGTGTTCAATGTTATAAATATTAGCGTAAAGATTATTCCTTCCGTGGTCCAGGTAGGCTCCTGAACCCAAGCTATATTTTACACCGCCAAAATTTTCCGATCCCGGATCGGTTTCGAGCTGATCGAGGAAATACTGGCCTACGATGTCAAAATACTCCTGTTCACTCGTCTGATATGCCGAGCCAGTCAGGGTCAGTTCAGTTTTCGGGTCAGGCTGGTATTTGGCCGTAACGGCATTCAGAAGGCTTTTATATGCCATTATTTCCTGGCCATCAAAAAATATATTTAATCGAAGCACCACCTCTGCCGTGCCCCAGGTTGTTTCACGCGATTCCGGTATCAGCCTGAATTGATTGCTGCCATAATAGGTGAGCCAGTTAATTTCAAATTCAGGAGTAATATGGTAGGTGAAAAATCCCTGCACATCTCCGAAAGTAGGCTGGTAATCTCCCTGTGTTTCCAGGCTGTTGAGGAGATATTGGTTGCTCCTGTAGCGACCTCCCAAAAGATAGGTGAAGCGGTAATCCTTTGAAGCGCCTTCTACATGGGCGTTGGCACCCAACAGGCTGGCCTCGGCACTGGCGCCAAATTTCAGAGGTCTTTTATATTCGATGTCAAGTACAGAAGATAGCTTATCGCCATACCGCGCAGGAAATCCGCCCGCTGAAAATTCAATGCTTTCTACCAGGGCGCTGTTGATGATGCTCATTCCTTCCTGCTGCCCGGCTCTCACAAGGAATGGACGGTATATTTCCACATCATTTATATAAACGATATTTTCATCGTAATTGCCACCACGAACGGAATAGGTGCTGCTAAGCTCATTGTTTGAACTTACGCCTGGCAAAGTTTTAAGGATGCTTTCGAGATTCCCTGAAGCCGTTGGAATATGAGAGATTATTTTCGGGTCAATTTTCTTCATCATTATCTTGCTTCTGCCCGATTCCTCTTTGATCTCATATTGCCGGAGGCTCAATTGGCTGCTGAATATTACATTCAGTTCACGTTCTTCCCCAGGGTTCAGGGGCTCCATACTGTAAGGCTTCAGGTTTTGGAGGTAGGAAAAGATCAGCGTTACGGGCTGGTCTGCCGGGATCATCAGTACATATTCGCCCTGCCTGTTGGTGCTTGTGCCCCGTTTGGTTCCGGCCAGTACTACATTCACATCCTGAAGGTAATTGCCCGTACTGTCGGTCACCACACCCTTTACCACTGCATTTTGTGCATTGGCAAAATGAAAAAAACTACTGAAGGAAATTATTACGGAAAATAAAATATATCTCATCCACTATACCGGGAGTGCTTAAAATCCCATTAAGAACTGGCAAAGATAACTGGCAGGCCCATGAATTATTGCCAATTGAAAGAAGCCGGCTATTTTCAGTCCAGCCGGAAGTACTGCTTTTGATGCTAACAAAGTGCCGCTTCGCAACTCGCTTTTAAAGACTCAAATCATCTCTTCGTTTTTCAAAAAAGCGTCAATGGATGAACTTGAATTACCTTTGGTTCCTTAATTTAATCCCTGTTCAGGCAGGAATTACCAGGTTTTGATATTTAGATTATTCCGCTCTTCGCATCCACTCGTTTTCTTGTACCTGCTCCTTTATGCTTTCCTGCTCAAAGGGCTGTTTTTTGTTGTGCCCTTTCCGGAGCAGGCTTTTTTTACCAATGCACTTGCCGGCAACTGGCTCCATAATCTGATACTAATGCAGGCGGGCTGGGTGAGGGCGCTGGAGGCAATCCTGCTTGTGTATGCTCAGGCGCTTCTGGTAAATCATATTCATACCCGGTTTCAGCTCACGGAGCGGCAGACCTTCATCCCGGGATTCCTCTTTATCACGGTTACCAGCCTGCTTCCGGCATCGCTGATCCTTACTCCTGTTATGCTTTCCTACCTCTTTGTATTGCTGGCCATCAGGGAACTATTCCTTTTGCCGCTCAGCAATATTACCTCTGAAAGACTTTTTTATACCAGCTTTTTCCTGGGCATCAGTGCAATGCTTTATTGGCCTGCGACAATTTTCCTGGCTGTAGTGCTGGTGGGGCTCATCCTCTTTGCCCGTGCCGGATGGCGAGAAATAGCTATTATTCTTATTGCTTTCGTGATGCCCTTCTATTTCCTGGGGATTTACTTTTATTACCAGGATCGTCTTTTTGAATATACCACGCTCCTCAGAAGCGTATTCCCTGAGTTAAATCTGACCATGGATTTCAGCCTTATGGAGTGGACGCTGATCGGGTACATTGTGCTCCTGCTTATATATGGATATTTTGAAATACATAAAAACAGTGGCAGCTATGTGATAAAGTTGAAACGCTACTATAGCCATACACAATATTCTCTGCTCATTCTTTTAATACCTGTATTGTTTATTCAGGGAGAAAAATTGTTTTATCTATATTTTTTCAGCTTTCCGGTTACCGTTTTCCTGGTGCCTCTTTTCAATCGCGATAAGCCGGGATGGTTCCGCACAGCGTTGTTTCTTTTGCTGATCTTATCTGCTGCTTATTTTCAATGGCAATATATCGCCACCGGCCAGATTTGAGATTCTTTTTCTTTACAGTCAGCTTGAATAGTTGCGGAGGCAAATCAATTGCGGACCCGCTCATTTTATAAAATAAATAATCACGGCATTAAATCCCACCCAGCCAATAAGGATCAATTGTAAGAACAAATCTTTATAAACCAGATCTGTGGGTGAGCCGGTGGTTTTTTCAACGAAAGCAAGTTGGAGGTAACGCAAAAGTCCTAATATCACGAATATGGTACTGAAATATAGGCTATGAGTAGCAAACCGCGCCATTACCAATTCTGAAGTGGTGTACATGAGGTACGCTACAATGATCACCGCAGCCATAACGGCCATTGCGATATTGAGGAATTCAATATTATATCCTTCTATTGCCTTTCGCATTTTCTTTCCGCTTTCAAGGAAAATAAGCACATCGTCTCTGCGCTTTGCCAGCGCTATAAACAGTGCCAGCAGGAACGTCATGGTAACCAGCCACATGGATGGGACAATTGCACAGATTACCGCACCTGCAAATACCCGGAGAATAAAACCCATTGAGACGAGCGTAATATCCAGGATCGGGACATGCTTCAGGTAAAAGCTGTAGAATATATTCAGGATCACATAGCTGAGTGCGATCATCAGGAAAGCCTGCGGCAGCCACAGGGAAATTATTACTGCTACTGCAAAAAGCATGATCATCGTAACCCAGGCCGCTTTTGTTTCCACGGCTCCTGAGGCCAGCGGCCGGAATCGCTTCTCTGGGTGCTGACGGTCCTTCGCAATGTCATTGTAATCATTAAGAATGTATATGGCGGAGGCAAAGAGACAGAATGCAACAAAACCCAGAAGCGTGAGAAGCAGGCAGTGCGTGTCCGTAATTTTTTGGTCAAAAAACAAAGGCAGGAACAGAAAACCATTCTTCACCCATTGCTTAGCGCGAAGCAGTTTTAAATAAGTGCTGATCGTGGCCATAACGGTTCAGGAAAATTGGATGGGGTAAAAGCTGGCGCAAGGTCGCGAAATTGCTGCAATCCATCCGTAAACCCTTGCTTTTGCCGAAATTCGCCTGCACATTATGCCTTATCTCCTCCCCGAAATTGCCACCATTGTAAAGGGCCGCCTCCTGGACAGGGACCCGCAACTGAATTCCCTTGCCGTTACTCATTTGCTCACAGACAGCCGTAGGCTCAGCGCGCCCGGAGGTGTACTCTTCTTCGCCATTAAAACCCAGGCTGGCGATGGCCACCGCTATATTCCTTCATTAGTAGAAAAAGGAGTAAAATTTTTTGTCGTTGAAAATGAAGCGGTTGCCACAGGAGATGCGGCCTTTATAGTAGTCCGGGACAGCGTTGCTGCATTACAGGCGCTGGCCTCTCATCACCGGCAACAGTTTAGTTTTCCGGTGGTGGGAATTACCGGCAGCAATGGCAAGACCATCGTAAAGGAATGGCTTTTCCAGTTGCTTTCAATTGACAGGAACGTGGTGCGCAGCCCCAAGAGCTACAATTCACAGGTGGGCGTGCCGCTGTCAGTCTGGCAAATGATGCCGGAGCACGAATTCGCACTTATCGAAGCCGGCATCAGCCAGCCGGGAGAAATGCAGAAACTGGAGCCTGTGGTGAGGCCTGCCATTGGCATCTTCACGCATCTGGGAGAAGCGCACCAGGCGCAGTTCAGCAGCATGGATCAAAAGGTCCGTGAAAAGCTGAAGCTCTTTAACCATGCCGGAATACTGATCTATTGCAGTGATCAGGAAACTGTTCATCAGGCCGTAAAAAATTATTTACCTGATATAAAAAGATTAACCTGGGGCAGCGATAAATCTTCAACACTCGGTATCCTCAATATTAAAATTGAAAATACAGATTCTCGGATAATCGGAGATTTTCGAGGGCAGAAAGTGGAGATCACGATTCCTTTTGCTGATAAGGCGGCACAGGAAAATGCCTGCCACTGCTGGCTGCTGATGTTGCATCTGGGATATGATAACCAGACCATTGCAGCGCGGATGCGGTTTTTGCAGCCCGTAGAGATGAGGATGCAACTGAAGCATGGAATCAACCGCTGCCTGCTGTTGAATGACTATTACAATTCTGATCTTGTATCGCTGGCCCTGGCGCTCGACTTCCTGAACCAGCAGGAGCAGAAACGGAGGAAAACGCTGATCCTGTCAGATATTCTTCAGAGCGGAAGAGCGGGCAGTGAGCTCTACACTGAGGTGGCAACTTTGTTGAAAGAAAAAGGGATTTCCCGATTGTTTGCCATTGGCCCGGAGATAAACCGGCACCAGGATCTGTTTGAATTAAAGGCTGAATTTTTTACCACTACACAATCCTTTATTTCAAGATTTAACAGCTTTTCCTTCCATGATGAAGCAGTTCTGCTCAAGGGCGCGCGGCCATTTCATTTCGAAGATATAAGCAGGTTGCTGGAACAGAAACAGCACCGGACGCGCCTGGAAATTGACCTGAACGCAATGGTCCATAATCTCAACGTGTACCGCTCCTTGCTTAAACCCAATACCCGCATAATGGCGATGGTCAAGGCATTTTCCTATGGCAGTGGCACTTATGAAATAGCTAACCTGCTTCAGTTCCATCAGGTAGATTACCTGGCCGTAGCGTATGCTGATGAAGGTGTTGAACTCAGGCAGGCGGGCATCCACCTTCCAATTATGGTCATGAATCCTGAACCTTCAGGATTTGATGCAATGCTGCAACACCTGCTGGAACCGGAGATATTTTCGGTGGAGCAGTTGCAGCAATTTGCCGTGGCCGCAGCATCGCATCTCTCAGAGGAGCCAAATCCCCTCTATTTCGTACATCTGAAGATTAATACCGGCATGCACCGTCTGGGCGTGGAGCCGGAAAATATAGAGGCGCTGGCCGAAGTTATAATCGCGCATCCGCAAGTCAGGGTGGCCTCGGTCTTTACGCATTTGGCGGCAAGTGATGAGCCGGAAAATGATGCCTTCACGGAACAACAAATACAGAATTTCAAGGAGATTTGCAGCCAATTGCGGAAACGCCTCGACTACGATTTCCTTCGTCATGCGCTTAATACGAGCGGCATTGTCCGTTTTCCGCAATACCAGATGGAGATGGTTCGACCCGGGATCGGCCTCTATGGAATTGACAGCACCGGAATCTTGCAGCCGCAACTCCGGAATGTGAGTACACTCATCTCCACTATCAGCCAGATACGGGAGGTAAAGGCCGGGGAGACAATAGGATATTCGAGAAAGGGAAAACTGAACCGCGACAGCCGTATTGCCACGATCGGCATCGGCTATGCGGATGGCCTGAACCGCCTGCTCGGCAATGGCCGGGGCAGCGTGAGCATTAAGGGAAAAACGGCACCTATCGTAGGAAATGTTTGCATGGACATGGCCATGATTGATGTTACCGGAATAGAGGCAGAAGTGGGAGAAGAAGTCGTGATTTTTGGTGCGGAACATCCTGTGCAGGAAATGGCGGAATTGCTGGGAACCATACCTTATGAAATACTAACAAGCGTCTCTCAGCGCGTTAAAAGGATATATTATTCGGAGTAAATTTTTGTATAATCTTTTAAAATGAAATAATTCGTTAATTGAATTTACGAAATGATTAATTGTCGCATCCCGATTGTTTTTATTTCTATTGGTAAAAAAACCACTATGTTCAATAACCTTATTTCCATTCCTTTAAGACCTTACTAATCGTGTAAATAAAAGTAACCCAACCTTGTTTTTCCCTTGATTTGTTAGCCGTCAGAGGGTTTCAAAACTTCAGACGGCTATCAATTCACAGGTGGCAAAGAATACAGCAAATTCTTCCATTAAATTAAAGTGAATACCAATTAATCGCGCCAATTACTAATCTTTAATTTCTTTGATATACTCCCAAACCAAAGAAGGTTCAAACCCGCGCTGAATGGCAAACTGAGCCAGTTTCTGATCTCTCACGAATTCATTCTCGGTTTTTATAGATTTTCTTTTGGCGGCAATGGTTTTTCGCAGCGTTTCCTCATATTCCTGCTCGTCTATTTCCTGAAAGGCAATATCCACGAGGTTGTCAGAAATATATCGCTGCTTCAGACCCTGCCGGATCTTGTTGCGCCCCCAGCCTTTCATTCGAAACCTGCCCCGCACATACGAACGGGCAAAGCGCTCTTCATTTAAGAAACCTTCCTCTATAAGATGCACCACGAGCTGGTTGGCTTCATAAAAGGGAAAGCCCCAATCTTCGAGTTTCTTTTTTATTTCGAAATGGCTGCGATCCTGATAACTACAGTATTTGCGCAGTTTGGAAAGGGCTATGGACGGAGTGTATTTGGCCGGGAATGTCACGGTTTTACTTGCTTAGTATTTTTCAGCCGGAAGGCATATTTAACAGGCTTTGCATAACGCGAATATAGCGTGCGGATATTTTTAAGGTATTGACGTTTCCGGATATTTTGCCGCAATCGAACTTATTTTACGAGCAACTTTCCAAAATAGGATTGGCCGTTTATTCCCGGGCTGCTTAATTCAAGAATGTACAATCCGCCTTGTAATTCGCCCCTTGAAATCTTGATTCGTCTGGTTTCCGTCTCTTTCGTGAGGTGTAATTTTCCAGAGAGGTCGGATACCCTCAGCCGGTGCAAGGCCTGGGTGGGATTAGGAAATTGAATAAATGAAGCAGTCAGCAGCGGATTATTGATAATGACAAACCCGGCCTCCTTCAGCACAAGGAACTCTACGGTCTGAGTGTCAGAAGTTCCCACTCCTCCAAACTGCAGGCGGTAATAATTAAAGGAATTTTTGGCGGGCGTACTATCTGTAAAGGTGTAGGTTTCATCTCCTTCATTGCTGCCGCAGATGCCGCTTATTTCGCCAATTTCAGCGAACGTCTCACCATCCTCAGCACGCTCTATGATAGTGCCGAAGCAAGTATTGCCACCCCGTATAGTCCATACCAACTGCACCTCACTGCCAGATTGATACGCACGGAAATCCCAGAGAAAGGATTCCTGCGCCATTCCTTCAGGAACTACAGACGCCATTAAATAAACGAAGAGCCAGAAGTAACGCATCATGACATTTTATTTAAGTAACTCCCAAAAGCGGGCTAAAGTTTTAAAGATCAATTAAAGTACTGGCTCCGGATGCTAATATACAAATAGACAAAGGTAATTTATTGGCAAATCTTGAATTTGTAAAAAATTAAACACGATGAATATTTTACCTGTTCTTTAATTTAAACGAAAAATGATGGTACATTTCAGGAATTGTTTGTACATATATTTGATCCCGGCTCTGTTATTTTTGGGAGGATGTACCGGACCGGTCGCGTATTCTGAGAGGGTTAGTGATTTGGATTACAACCAGTTTTCTACCTATGCCTGGCTGCCTGTTACCGATACTTCCATTTCTTCAGTGTATCATAATGAAATAGTAGAGCAAAACCTGATAGAAGCAGCGAACCAGGAAATGGAATCACGGGGCTATGAATTGAATACTGAAAATCCGGATATACTTCTGCTGCTACACCTGAATTTTGAAGATAAGGAAGAACAGGTTATAACCACACAACCGCTCTATAGTACGTATGACTATTATTATACGGGTTATACTCCAGGCTTATGGCATGGTACATACTATTATCCTCACTACGGAGGCATCAGCCGGATTACGAGTACGCACATTCAGGAAATTGAATATACGCAAGGCCAGGTAGTAATTGATATTATCCGGCAAAGCAGCAATGAACTTATCTGGCGTGGCTGGTCACAAGACGTGGTGGAGCCGCAAACAGCAAATTCTGATCTGGTGAGTATGGTGAAGCAAATTTTCGAGGAATATCCGGTAGCAAAAAATGTTAATCACTAAGAATTTTAACAACAAAGAGCGCGAAGAATTCACAAAGTTCACGAGTTTTTTATTCTTAGTTCCCTCCGTTGAGACGAATGTATTGTGAAGCGAAAATTCGATGGGAGCCTTTGTGTTGCCCTATCTTAAAAGTAGCGGAAAGCAACTATTGGTGTAAAGAGCGGTAGTTGTTTCCTTTACGAACCGCCCAGTACACGAACCGCTTGGTTTATCCTGACGGAAATGGAAGGACCGGGTGGTGTGAGAGGTTCTCCCCGTCAGCTACCGCTGGCGAGGCTGGCTGCTCAATTGCGTGCAGGTTTCTATTCGTTCAATATCACTTCAATCGCTTTTTCAAGCAATTCGTCTTTTCCTTTTTTTATACCTTCGATAGTTGGTTTAACCTCTATGTCGGGTACTATTCCAACTCGTTGGGTTTCGTCTCCATTCGGGTAATTTACTCCAATCCCTGAAATCATTGTCCTTAGTCCACCGGGAAGCATTATAGCTGAAACATTTCCATCAGCTCCTGCTGTTGTACTTCCTATAATTGTCGTATTATCCCCTGCTCTTAACGCCATTGATGTATATTCTGCCTGACTTTGAGATAATTCATTGACTAAAACCACTAATTTTCCTTTATAGGTTTTACCTTGACTTGGTATTTCTAAATTGCTTGCAAACGTAAACTCACCTGGATTATCAACATTTCCGTTTGTAAATTTCACAAAAGGTGTCAATGAGGAAACAAAATAAGAACCCAAACTAAAAGGAACAAAAGTTGACGGATAATTGCGGATATCAATGATGATTCCCTTCGCGTTCTTAAATTCATCTTTGATTTGTGCAATATCTTCTTCTTTGATTGTCTGAAGCGTAACATAACCTATGTTGTTATCCAACATTTTAAAGGACTTATCATCACTTTTTCTGTACCAACGATAAATGTCAAGGCTGTCTTTTGGGTATAGTTTAAGTATCTTTGTTTGAGGATTGGAATTTCCCGAAACAAACTCAATTTCAATATTATTCGAGTTTGAGCGTAAAAGGTCTGCCGAAATATCTCGTAGTCTTGTTGGTTCGTTTGAAGCAGGATAATATCTTGATTTTTCTTTTACGATTCTGTCGATAGGATTGCCATTTATTTTTGTAATTACATCGCCAATTTCCTAACCAACTTCGCTTTTAAGTTCTTCGTTATAATAATCTGTTACAACTAATTTGTTTTCTATAAAACGTAGGTGTATTGGTGGATATTTTGAACCTTTCCATTCATCAATTTTATCCGCTCCACCCCAAAGATTTGCGTGAGTATCCTGTATATCTCCAATTATTTGAACTGCTACCAATTCATACTCCAATTCGTCTTTTGCATTTATAAATTGAGGGATATATTCTTTTAGTTTATTATTCCAATCTTTATCCATTAAGTGTTTGTATGGGAAAAAGTAGTTTATCATATTCCAATATCTATAAAGCGATAGTAGTCTAAATCCATCATCGGGAAATGTCATATTTGAATATGGGTTTTCATTTTTAAATTCAGGATTTCCAACATTTGCAGTCATCCCAATATAATAGTGTTTGCCTTGTGAACGATTGTTATAAACGTAGAGCAATTTGTTTTTCAAATCTGCACTTTGATTGTTAATCCATTCCATATCGGGTTTTAGAAAAGCATTTTCATCTGTCTGCTGACATTTTGTACATTCTTTTACTTGACCAAATGAGTCAATCCATTCAACAAGACGTTTATCTCTTTCGATAGTGTTTTCTGCCTTAATGTATTTTGGTAAGAACCTAAAAAGTTCATAGTCCCAATTGTAGTTCCCTTTTGCAATTTCAGGATGATGATATTTAAGAAATCCCCAAACTCTGCCTAACAATTCGAGGTTTTCTATATTTTCGGTGGTCAAATTAGATAGCTCAATTAAAGACCCATTATCAAATTCCTTATCAAGCTGTGCTTTTGATAACTCTTTTTCTACTTCTTTCAGGGTTTGGACATTTTTACCGTCAATTGATAAAACAAAATCATCAAACCAAGCCTCTCCTTTTCCCGATAAGATTCCCGCAATGTAGATATCCTCCGCTTCTTCCGGATAATTAAGTGTTATACTGTATTTCTGCCAATCTTTAGTTCCCGTTATTTTTTGATTTTGCATATTGTCAAATGCTAGAGAACTTCCGTTGCCGTCAACTCGCAACAACAAACCTGCAAATCCGTTTTCAACATTTTTGATTTTCATAAAACCCTCAAGTTTTATTGTCTTTCCTTCATAATTAGCTGGTATTTTGTACGCAATGCTACCAAAGGAACTTCCTGTTGGGTCGGAAGTGATTTTTCCCGATTTTTTCCCCGAATGAGCATTTTCATCCATTGTTAACTCATAGTTCCCCCATTTGAACCATCCTTCGGAAAGTGATTTTTCGTCTGTTTGATTTTCCAATCCGAGATTGTATTTTTCGATTTCTTGTCCTTGACAACTGAAAGAAATTATTGTCAATAAGGTAATCAGTACTTTATTCATCGATTTCGTTTTTTTTCAACTTTTGACTAACGTCAAACCTCATCATTGCAAATCAGGCAGTTACAATTCCGA
>JBBDIG010000038.1:57574-111079 GCA_040880525.1 Bacteroidia bacterium | reverse complement strand
CTTTCCATGTTTGGGTTTACGTTTAGTGTAAACCTATTTCAGGACAAGACACCCCATCCTGGCGCGAGCATTCGCTCGTGCCTTCCACGCCTGATTGGTACAGCACCCATTCAAAGTAACCGCTAAATCAATACCTTTCATCCATGAGCAGAAAATATAAGTTCCATAACCAGGAAGGATTGCACTTCATCAGTTTTACCGTGTTGAACTGGCTAGGTGTATTCATAAAGGACGAGTACAAAGAACTGCTAATGGATAGCTGGTGCTACTTTACCCAGACCTCCAAGGTTTTGAAAACCTTGGAGGTCTCATACCCAAAATATCCTGCGGGATATGAAAAGGCACACTGCCACCAAGCTGAGGGAACTGATCCAAATGCACCCGCAGGAAAGCCGCAGGGAATGGATGCTTTGGATGATGGAAAGGGCTGAAAAAAAGAACAAGCACAACAAAGGCTTTCAATTTTGGCAGCAACACAATAACCCAATTGAATTGAGCACCAATGAAATGATACAGCAAAAGCTTGATTACATTCATGTAAACCCTGTGAAGGCAGGGTTGGTGGCTGAGCCGCATCATTGGTTATACAGCAGTGCATTGGACTATAGCGGAGGGAAGGGGCTGCTGGCAGGTGTTAAGCTAATTGCCTAAGCGGGCGTTAGGCACGAGCTGATGTTCGCGCCAGATGGAGGTTGAGGAACGGGAAGGACACGCGTTACGCTATCGCTAAACGCGCGCCAGCGGGAGGTTTTACTTATTTATTAGAAGCTAATAAAGATTTTAGTTCATACCAATACTTATCATCCCAATATCTACGGGCTGAACCAGATGTTGAAGGAAGCACATATAATTTGGACCCTCCAATCATTTTGTCCTGCAACCCATATTCTACCAAACCCGTAACTCCTTTATATCCAAGTACAAATGAGGCACCTTTCTTACTATTAAAAGCTATAAAACTAGGTTGATATTTTTTCATTTTTTCAAGAAATCCGTCTACATCATAACTCTCATTTTTTATTTGATTGTCATTGCCGAATTCCGTGTGGACCAAATCAGTTAATCCAATTCTATATTGATTGATTCCATAGCAATCCTTTGGCAGGAGTCGATCAGGGGTGAAGCCGACTTGGTGAAGTATGCCATAGAATTTATTTCCTGGGCCAGCATAGTAATACCCCAAACGGGCAGAAGCCTCTCCTTTTGCAGTGCCGCAAAAGACGACATCTAAATCATAGGTCAAAACATCTGTTAGCATAAGGAAGATTATTAGTTATAGAGTATAAAACTTGGATTTTCATTCCATACGAGCAAATCTAATAAAAATAATTTAAAAGTCTTTTAAAATCGTTTTACCATTCTTCTAATTCCTATAATGGTAGAGGCAATAAGAGCCAAAACAATAAATGAATAAACAACCCCAATGACTAGGTTAATGTTAGGAGCTCCATCTGGCACGACCAGTAATTCATATTGACGATAGTAATTGAAAGGAAGGATTTTTATAAAACTAAAAGATAGCGATTGTGCAAAATCCTCATAAAACTGGGTTGAACTGAAAAAATCTAACGACCATGCAAGATCATAGTTAACTGACTTAATCAAATAATTAGATTGGGTAAATATCTTTAACCCACCCAGAAAATTATAGATTGTAAAAGCAACAAAAATGAAGAGTGCCCATCCTAAACTCCTAAACGGCTTTTGACTATACCCGGAAAAGTACCAAATTATCGACTGGATAATATAAGATCCAATTTTCTTCCTGCGTTTATTTATCGCTCTTTTTAGTTCCATTTCATGGAGATAAAAAGCTCCCGCTTGATCAAATTTTTTACTGCTATCATAAGAAGCCTTGAGCTGGCTGTACATGTTTGCGATCTCCTCGCCACTAACCTTTACTTTCTGGTCTTCTTCTAATTTCTTAATGTGTTCACACATATAATGGTCTTGCTGAACCATTTTGATGCTTTGTAACACACTCCTTCTAATTTTACCCCATGTGCTATCCAAAAAAATCGCATGTTCAAATTTACTAGAAAAAAGTAAAATATTAGTAAAATCACACCTCTCAAAATAAGAACTGCTTAGATCACAATATTTAAATTGCAACACTGGATCTTTGTTATCATACGAGTACATAAAATTCTTAAATAATGTTTTATAGGGATTAAACACTATGTTTTCAATCAATATAGTATGATTTTCAAAATTGGTGCTTTCAAGTGGTTTTACATCTTTAATAATAAACTCTGCACTCTTCTCTAGTGATATATTGGTGATTTTAGAACCGGATAGCTGAGAGCCGTTTATTTTGAATTCAGTCTCAATCTTCGAATTCCGAATATTTAACCCCCTTAAGGCATTCCCTTCAATTCTAAATTTATTGATCGTGCAGCCATCTACGACTATCACACCTGTTCTTGTTTGTTTCATGCCAACTAACGCTAATTCTCCCCTAACCGACATGTAGAAGCAATAGATACAAGAAGCCGCATTCTCAGGTATTACAATCTGGCTAAGGCTTAGGTTTTTATCCACAATTATTCCTGTTAGCCTCAAATTGGCATAGGCAGCAGTAAGAGTTACTTTTATAAGTGAAAAATGTCCTTTAAAATGAGAATAAGAAAAATCCCATTCGCCTTCAATACTGAAATTTTTAAGTAAAACATCCTCATTAAAAACACAATCAGTAAAGTTTACGTAGCCAAAGGTATTTTCATTGTAATCAATCTTTAGCGGATAATGAAATATGAATCCCTGGCAATTATTGGAAAAATGAAGAAAATGATTAAAATTCTTATTAAAATCTTCCAAAGATAAACCCATCTTATCCTGGGCATGAAAGAGACACTTCTTTTCTTCAGTGTTATAAACCTCCAGTGAGCAGTTATCAAATGTGCAGTTCAAGGGTAATTTTGAATATGTGGTGTCGGAAGCAAATATAGTTTCTTTCAGCATTTCGCTTATAGGGCTGCAAACTAAGGTTGAGTTAACTAAAAAAAAAGCGGCACCACCCCCGCAGCACCGTTTTCTACTCAAAACTTAAAACTTAAAATTCAACATTAAGAAGAAGCAACCTCCTCCGGCTGCCGAAACACAATATTCCCACCCATGTAGTCCACGATGATTTTGCCTTCGCGGCTGATGTTGCCGGAGAGGATGCGCTTGGAGAGGTCGTTGAGGATTTCGCGCTGCATGAGGCGTTTGAGGGGGCGCGCACCGAATTCGGGTTCGTAGCCGAGGTTGGCCAGGGCATCTACGGCTTCGGGCGTTATTTCCATGTCTATTCCGTTTTTCTTCATCATCTCCTGCACGTTGTGGAATTGCAGGCTTACGATCTGCTTCACATCTTCTTTCCTTAGCGGGGTAAACATGATGATGTCGTCAATCCGGTTCAGGAATTCCGGGCGTATGGTCTTTTTCAGCAGGCCAAAGACTTCCACTTTGGTGGTTTCGTAGGTGCCGAATTCATTCCCATCGCTTTGCGCTTTGGAGAAGTTCTCCTGAATGATATGGCTACCAAGATTGCTGGTCATGATGATGATGGTATTCTTGAAGTTTACCATCCGGCCTTTGTTGTCGGTAAGCCGGCCATCGTCCAGCACTTGTAACAGGATGTTGAACACGTCAGGATGCGCCTTTTCGATCTCGTCAAGCAGCACCACGGAGTAGGGTTTTCTGCGCACGGCCTCGGTGAGCTGGCCGCCTTCCTCATAGCCAATGTATCCTGGAGGCGCACCGATGAGGCGCGATACAGCGTGGCGCTCCTGGTATTCGCTCATGTCAATGCGGGTCATCATGCTATCGTCATTAAAGAGGAACCAGGCGAGCGATTTTGCCAGTTCCGTTTTTCCAACACCTGTGGGGCCGAGAAAAATAAACGAGCCGATGGGCTTGTTGGGATCGCTGAGGCCGGCACGGTTGCGCCTCACTGAATCAGCAATGGCGGTGATCGCCTCTTCCTGGCCGATGACCCGGTTGTGCAGCACTTCCTCCATCTTCAGCAGTTTTTCGCGCTCGCTCTCCAGCATCCGTGTCACGGGAATGCCCGTCCACCGCGATACGATGGCGGCAATATCTTCTGCATCAACTTCTTCCTTTATCAGCGGATTTTCCTTCTGTTCTTCTGAAAGCTGTTTTTGTAATTCCTGCAATCTCGCTTCCGATTCCTTAATTTTTCCGTAGCGCAATTCTGCAACTTTCTCATATTCCCCGCTGCGTTCAGCCTGTTCAGCCTGCAGCCTGTAATTTTCTATATCCTGCTTGGCCTGCTGAATGTTGTCCACCACCTCTTTCTCCTCCTGCCAGCGCGATTTTATCTCAGAGCGCTTGTCGTTCAATTCGGCCAGTTCACGGTTCAGCTTTTCCAGTTTGGCTTCGTCCTTCTCACGTTTTATGGCTTCACGCTCTATTTCGAGCTGGCGGATTTTACGCTCCATTTCGTCCAGCTCTTCAGGGAGGCTGTCAATCTCAATGCGGATTTTGGCGGCAGATTCGTCAATCAGGTCAATGGCCTTGTCTGGCAAAAAGCGGTCGTTGATGTATCGCTGCGAAAGCTCTACCGCAGCAATAATTGCTTCGTCCTTGATGCGCACCTTATGGTAGGTTTCGTAGCGCTCTTTCAGTCCGCGAAGAATAGATATGGCATCTTCTACATCCGGCTCATCAATAATTACCTTCTGAAAGCGCCTTTCCAACGCCTTGTCCTTTTCAAAATACTTTTGGTACTCATTTAATGTAGTGGCTCCTACTGCCCGCAATTCGCCACGCGCCAGGGCGGGTTTCAGAATATTGGCAGCATCCATCGCACCTTCTGAGGCTCCTGCCCCCACCAGCGTATGGATTTCATCTATAAAAAGAACAATCTGGCCGTTGCTGCCTATCACCTCTTTTACCACGGCTTTTAGCCTTTCCTCAAATTCGCCTTTGTATTTGGCCCCGGCTATCAGTGCGCCCATGTCCAGGCTGAAAATCGTTTTGGTCTTCAGGGTTTCGGGTACATCGCCATTTACCATGCGGTAGGCAATTCCCTCGGCAATGGCCGTTTTGCCCACACCCGGCTCACCAATCAGGATTGGATTGTTCTTGGTCCTGCGGCTCAGGATGTGGATGACGCGCCTGATTTCCTCATCGCGGCCAATTACGGGGTCAAGCTTACCGGAGCGGGCAAGCTCGTTCAGGTTCTTTGCGTATTTGTCCAAGGCATTGTACTTGGCCTCCGCATTGGGGTCAGTTACCTTACTGCCTCCGCGCAACTGCTCTATGGCCAGCTTTAGTTCTTTCTCTGTTACCCCGCTGTCCTTCAGCAGTTGGGCTACCTGGTCGCCTGCATTGAGCAGCCCCAGCAGTATATGTTCTACGGAGACGTATTCGTCCCCAAACTCCTTTAAGTATGAAAGCGCCTTTTGCAACGCATTATTAGAAGACGAAGAAAGATAGGCCTGCCCACCTGATACTTTGGGGAATTTGTTGATCATTTGATCCAGCACCTGTGTCACGCGCTGCACGTTCACGTTGAGTTTCTTTAGCAGATGGCCGACCACGTTCTCGTCTTCCATGAGCATCCCCTTTAAGATATGTGCTGGTTCGATGGCTTGTTGTTGATTTCCAAGTACGATTTCCTGTGCTTTCTGCACGGCTTCCTGGGCCTTTATTGTGAAATTATTGAAGTTCATGATTGTCTTTTAATTGTTCAATTCTAAAACACTGTAATTTATAACCTTTGCTATCAATTTATTCACCAACCAAAAGCATTGCATATCGGTTGTAAATCTGTCACTAATCATCTGAATACGTCAGGAAATTGTGGCAACGCTTATAGCCTACGAGCAATTGTGGCCGCATGTTGAAGAATAAGCGGTAAGAATGACATATAATGCAGGATCGGGCCGATGAGTAAAGTAAGAGCCTTTCTTTTTAAGCTGATTTTCAAGGTTCTGCCTATCGTCTGTTTCCCGGCAGTGTGTGCAATAGATTGGCAGACGGTTTGCCAATTTGAACAAGCAATGAATAAATATTCCGGCAAAATGAAATACATTCAAATAATAGCTTTCCTAGTGCTCTGTCCAATGTTGACGTTTGCACAGGAAGAACGGCCTGCTGCTGAAGACAACCAGGATAGGGAGGTTTCCGCTGAGTCTGATGATACGACTACAGCCTGGGAATTTGTGAAGGAGAAAATATTTTTCGGGGGAACCGGGGGTGCAAGTTTTGGGAATGTTACCTATATCAATGTTTCACCGCTAACGGGACTTCGATTAACGCCAAATTTTGCAGCCGGTGTGGGTGGAACTTATATTTATTATAAAAGTAATTATTTTAATATTTCAACATCCGTATATGGCGGACGCTTATTTTCCCGGTATTATTTTTTGGAGAAATTTATTGCCCACGGTGAGTATGAATTATTAAATGCTGAATTCTATAATGAGAATAAATTATCGTATGAAAGGAAATGGACTCCTGCATTGCCTTTAGGGGGAGGCATCCGGCAAAGTCTGGGGAGACGCGGCCATATTGAAGTATTGCTTCTGATGGACCTGCTCTATAAACCTTCTACCTCAATTTATGAGTCTCCTTTCCGACTTAATTTCGGGATCATATTTTAATGGCTTTAGAAGCGCCACCGGTGATCAATAAAACAATCCGCATTTTGATAACAACCTATAATGCACGGTTCTAACCGTGAGGAAAGTCGAATATAAACGTAAACCATTTTGCTTGGTTGTTTCCGCTTCAATACCCACCAATTAATTCGTGAGCTATTGAAAAAGTTAAAGCCATTTAAACAAAAAAAAAGGTGAACGAAATTAATTTCTCGTTCACCCCTTTTAAGTTTGGAAAAGGCAAGGTTACTTGCAGTTGTAAGTATAAAGCACCTGAGCACCGCTGGAACTTCCTTTTTGTTTTGATGTCATATCGAGAGGATAATTATGCTCATTTTCCTCTTCTACCGTAACAATAGTTGTGGTCTCAAGCCCTCCCATTGGGCCGTAGGTTCTGACCTCAGTAGCCAAATTTTTTGATGGCACAACAAGCGCTGTTTCGAAAAAGCGTTGTGGGCTCTTTTTGGCATTATCCACATCCAACTCAGTAATTCCAGTCATGATATCTCCGCTGTCGTATCTTGTTCGCTTGATGCCGTTTCCATTCGCGTCATAATCGATAATGGTATAATCCCGGAGTCTCCATTCAGTACCAAAGTTGATGTATGTGTAGTATTCTTTGATCTTTCCGTTTTCGCTTACGATAGTATCCTTTTCAGTTACGCCAAAACGACTGTCCCGTGGAATATAATCGTTGCGCTCAGCGCTGGAAACCTCCCCGTCAGTGTATTTTATATCATAGAAATAAACAAGATCATTTGCGGCAGTGTATCTGGAGATCTTCACGTTCTGGCCATTTTCCCAGATGTATTCAGTGCGGCCTATAGATCCGCTTGGCCCTTCATGATTGATCGTTACAAGATTGTCGTCATCATCGTACTCATAGGTATCATAAGAGGAACCTACTATTTTTTGACTGGTAATGTAACAGGCCGTTTCAGGAATTTGCGGTAAATCATCACCATCTTTATCTTTTTTGCATGAGGCAAAAACAATAAGGAGGGGCAAACAGTAAAGCATCAATTTTTTCATAGTTGTTAATTTTTGAATGATAAATTTTACAGATTAAAATCAGGTTCTTTCTTCAAACCTTGCGCAAGTTAAATCACAGGAATTTAACTTTGAAGCCAGGCAGCTACATTTTTTCAAAAAAAAAGACGTTTTTACGGACGGCCGACACAAATGGAAAAACCTCTCCCTTCATATTTCGATGGAATAAGCACCGGCAAAGAGCAAATGGATTTTGATATGATCCTTAACTACTTATCCGGAGAAGCATACTGGGCTAAGGGCAGAACCCCGGAGCAATTACAGAAGATAATGGACAGCTCGCTTTGCTTCGGAATATTTGAAAATGGCAGGCAAGCTGGTTTTGCGCGGGTAGTAACGGACTATGTTACGATTGCTTACCTGGCCGATGTTTTTGTGCTCAGTGAGTTCCGGGGGAAAGGATATGGCCGGAAGCTGATGCAATACGTACTTAATTATCCTGATTTTGAAGATGTGAGAAAATGGTTGCTGATGACCAAAGATGCACACTTGCTGTATGAGAGATTTGGATTCAGAGCATTGCAAAAACCGGAAATGGCGATGGAAATGGTACGCTACTTATAGCCAGCAAGGAGGCCTGGAAAAGCTGCCCAGCCTTATCCAGTTTCAGCATTAAAATATCCGGGGATTGTAGTTTTCCGGATGCCTGGCTTTTATACCTTGATATGATTCCTGGATGTAAAGCATATCTTTTTCAAAATTTCCTGTGGGATAAAATACATCCATTACTCCGGCTTCCTTCTTTCCATAGTCCAGGTATCCCAGGCTGATGGGCCTGCCGGAAGCTCTGGCAATGTGATAAAATCCTGAGCGCCATTTCTTCACCCACTTGCGGCTGCCTTCAGCAGGAACCAACAGCACCAGCTTCTTCCGTTCTTTCATTAATTCAATGGCGAAGTCGGTGAGCCGGTTCTGCTTCTTGTTTCTGTTTACACCTATTGCGCCTGTCCAATTGAAAAACCAGCCAAAAGGGCCGTTCGTATAATTTGATTTTATGAAATATTTAATATTGAGGCCTTTGTACCAAAATACTGCAAGCGCCAGCGGAAAATCCCAGTTTGACGTATGCGGAGCGGCCACCATCACGGAATGCGCCATCTCCGGTGTGGCCTGAAAAGTCACCTTCCAGCCTGTGAACTTTAAAAAAATGGATGCCAGTATTTTTTTCAAGGAATAATGTTTCAGACCGGGAAAGCGAAACAGTTGGACCGACTATTTGAGAACCAGAAACGATCTATACTAATTCTCTTTTTTTGTCCATTGCTTAAAGTTGGTGGCGATGGTAAAATGATTGGTAGCACCGGCAATATGGTAAGTAGACCTGCCAAAATCAATATGGAAGCGATTGACGCGGAATCCCAGTCCATAGGAGAACCCGACAAGCCCTTTCCGGCTGTCAAGCAGCATTTCCTTTCTGCGCTGGTGGTTGTAAGCAAATTCAATATGAAAATTCTCGTTGAGCAAAAGCTCCGTACCAATAATGAAATGGCGGAATATTTTTTCGCTGTAAGGTGGTTCATCAACCTCCTCCTCCCCTGTCTCCAGATTAAAACGGGTATCGCGTTCAGGATTCACAAAGGTGAGATCAAATTGCTGAAGGTCGTGCAAAATGACGTGGAAGCGAAATGGCGTATGCAGCAGCCGCTTTGAAAACCCGGCCTGGATCTGAAATGGCAGCGGCTCGCTTCCATTGCCGGAATACGAACTGAATTGCAGTCCCACATTCTTCAGCACAATGGAACCGAGCAATTCGTTTTTCGGATTATAATAAGTGGCTCCCAAATCCAGCGCAGCTCCCACAGAGGTGTAACTTTCATAAGATGAATAAATAAACTTCAGGTTGGCGCCATAGTGCAGATTCTGGTATTTGCGCCCGAGGCCAACCTGCAGGTTGTAATCACCTGCAGTAAAATTGCCGAGACGATTGCCAAACTCATCGGCAAGCTCAAAATCGCCATAACGGATGAATTGCAGCCCTGCTGAGGCGGTGCCAATATTTTCCAGCTCGCGTGCATAGAGTGCACTGCCAAAGTATATATCGCTGTAATAATCAGTTATTGAGAGCGAAGACCAGTCAGCCATCTCCGGATTCAGTACCGATGGGTTGTGAAACCCCAATGCCAGATCATCATCCAGAATAGTGATGGGAACGCCACCCAGAGCAGCCGCCCGCGCAGATGCCGGCAATTCAAGAAACTTATAAACGGCTCGCCCGCCCGGCTGGGACAACGCCAATAGCGGCATAAACAGCAGCACCGAAAGGAAAATTCTTTTCATATCAAGAAATCAATTGCTGCAAAGAGAACGTAAAAAAAGAAGTTTAGTACAGATGAATGATGGTTTTCACATTTTCCGGAAATTTACAGCAACGATCGTCAGCCTGAGGAACCGCTATCAGATTGTTCCACTTCCCGTGTTTCTATCAATACAGCATGGTCTTTCGGCTCAATCCGCTTATCAATCATCGCTGCATATTGCTTTGTGATCTCTCCCCCGAAGAACAGAATAAGAGCAGAATAAAATACCCATAGCAGAAGGATAACGACCGAACCGGCAGCGCCATACATACTGCCAAGATTGCTCTGCCCCAGGCCAAACCCGATAAGATATTTCCCCACAGTAAAGAGCAATGCCGTAACGGCTGCCCCCACCCATACCACGCGCCATTTCACTTTTGCATCCGGCAGCAGCTTAAAGATGCTGGCAAAAACCAGCCATTCCAGGCCAAACGTAACAATGAAATGCAGTGCCCGCACCAGGATATTTATCACCACCGGCTGGACTTCACTCAGGTGGTTGCTGACCAGTGCCACCGCCACATCAATCATCAATGAAACCAAAAAGAGAAAACCGATACTGATGATCATTCCGAAAGAGAGCAGCCTGTCCTGCAAAAACTTCAGGAAATTATGCACAGGTTTAGGCTTTACCTGCCATATAGTATTGAGTGCATTTTGTATGGTAACGAAAAAAGTACTTGAGGCCATCAGGAAAATAATGATCCCGAAAATGGTACCTGCCACATTCCTTTCCATAGAACTGTAGCTTTTTACAATATCCCGAACAGTTTGAGTTCCTTGAGAACCGATCAGCGAATTCAGTTCATCATACACTTTATCTCCGAAATCTTCAGGCCCAATAAAAAAACCACCTATTGAAATGATAATGATCAGGATAGGCGGCAGGGCAAATATGGTCCAGAATGCCAGCGTTCCGGCCAGCCGCACAGGATCATGGCGCTTATATTCCTTGGATGATTTCAAAAGAACTTTTCCGAATCTTTTAAATCCCTTGAATTTTTCTTTCGTCATTTTTCTTATGGAATTAATATTTCTGCCTTCATTAAAATACCAGAAAGACCCTCTTATTTCTTATTTCAATTAAGATAATATAATTAAAGGCTAAATGTTTTCCGGTATTAATAACTCAAGTTCTGTTGCCAGCGATTTAATCTTATCTGCTTTTTCCATTTATTTCTTCTTAGATGGTTGATCTTTTAAATTTTTTAAGATTCCTCCAAATTTCTTAGCCGCCATTCAATTATTTTTTGATTGGGATCAAATTCCACTGAATCATTTAGTCCCAATGAACGGATGGCCATCTCCACCAACGCCTCATCTGAAACGCCTGATGACATTCCCTGTTTCCTGTAGTAGTGCTCCCCGGCCAGCTTCATTACCTCCAGCGGCACCATGCCCACGATTTCAGAACCGGTGACCCGCAGGCCCATTTCTTCCGCCACCCTTGTTGCCTCGTCAAAAGCCTGGTGGATGGAGGTAGTATGAAAATGCGTCAGGTTCATGGAAATTTGCGCCAGGCCATATTCTTCTATAAACCACCCCAAAGCCTTCACTTTTTTCAGCGTGCCTGGTACCATTTCGTGCTGCTGCTCTCCGGTTTCAGGATGCACGCTCGTTATCCGCCTGCCCGATTCCCTTATCTGCTCCGCCACCTCATGTGCCTTCTCAGCCGAAGTTGTGTTAAGGTTGATATTGTATGCAATAAGGAAATCCCGCGCTCCGATTACGCTTGCACCCGTTTTTGGGTTCAGCTCGCCCGGCCCGAAATCCGGCTCCCATCCAGGCTGTTGCATTTTGGCGGCCATGCCCTCATACTCGCCCCTGCGGATGCGCGAGAGGTTTGTCCGCCCTTTTTGCAGAGCTGCTTCTTCATAAAGGAAAACCGGAATCATCAGCTCTTCTCCCACCCGTTTTGCCACAGCCCGTGCCACTCCAACGGCTTCCGCCATCGTGCAGCCATTCAGCGGAATGAAGGGACATACATCCGTGGCGCCCATTCGCGGGTGGGCGCCCTTTTGCTGTCGCATATCAATCACTTCAGCAGCAGTTTGAATGGCCTGGAATGCGGCTTCCGCCACGGCTTGCGGCTCTCCGGCAAAAGTCATTACCGTACGGTTGGCCGCCTTTCCGCTGTCAATATTCAAAAGCTTCACTCCGGCCACCATTTCAATAGCTTCGGCAATCTGCTGTATTCTCGCGGTATCGCGGCCTTCGCTGAAATTAGGCACACATTCGAGGAGTTTGGTTTTCATGGTTGGTTTGGCAAATATTAAATTATTTGAATGAGTTGCAAAGGCTTTCGGGTGGGGCGATAGGTCTTAGCGTTTGCATCAACACCCCCCTTCGCCCCCCTCAAGGGGGGATTTGCGTCCTGGGAGGTCGCATTGTGAAAATCAAATCTTGAAGAACGATTAGTGTTTGAATTATTCATGATCCTAAATAGTTATCCATTTCTCCTTACTTAATGCCAGCCCTCAGCTTTTGTCCGATTGCGCTTCAGCGCTAATACTCCCCCCTTGAGGGGGCAGGGGGGTGTCAAGCCCGTTGCTCAAAATTTCAAACAAACACTTTTAACTTTATTTATTCTTCCCACACTTTTCCATTCAATATCACCGTCTCCACCGTGTTGTGGCCACTCCCAAACGCATAGGGCAAATACGCCAGGGAATCCATTTTTCTAGTAATTATCACATTCGCCAGTTTTCCCCGGCTGATGCTGCCCACCTTATGTTGAATTTCCAGTGCTGCGGCCCCATTGAGTGTGGCGGCATTAATGGCTTCCGCAGGTGTCATTTTCATTCGCAAACATGCCAACGACACCACGAAAGGCATATTCCCCGAAGGCGTGGAACCGGGATTGTAATCGGTGGCGAGGGCCACCGGAACATCGGCTTCCATGAGTCTGCGCGCGGGCGCATAATCCAAACCCAGGAAAAATGAGCAGGACGGCAGCAGCGTGGCAATGGTACCGGAACCTCTCAGCGCCTCCAGATCTTCGTCAGCCAGCACCTCCAGATGATCCACCGAAACTGCTTTATGTTCCACCGCCACCTTTATCCCTCCGGAAGTGCTGAACTGGTTCACATGGATTTTCGGTTTAAGCCCATGCTCAAGACCCGCCACGAGCAACCGGGCCGTTTCTTCGGGTGAAAAATAGTTGCGCTCACAGAACACGTCCATGTAATCGGCCAGGCCTTCTTCTGCAATTTGCGGTAGCATATCTTTAATGATTATGCCAATGTACCGGTCGTGGTGCTGTTTAAATACGGCAGGAAAAGCATGGGCGCCAAGAAAAGTAGCTTTAATGGGAATGGGGCTTTTTTCCTTCAGCCGCCTTATGACCCGCAACATTTTCAGCTCTGCCTCCAATGAAAGGCCGTAGCCGGATTTTATTTCGATGGCACCCGTGCCGAGGCTAATCACTTCATGGAGCCGCTTTCGTGCGCTTTCATAAAGTTCATTTTCAGGGGTCTGTTGTAGCCTCATCGCAGAATTCAGGATGCCACCCCCGGCTGCCGCAATTTCTTCATACGTGGCACCTTTTATCCGCATCTCGAATTCCTTCTCCCGTGTAGCAGCAAAAACCAGGTGCGTGTGCGAATCAACAAATGTGGGCAAAACAAAGCGGCCGCTGCAATCTACCTTTTGTGCAATGTGCTGCTCCGCATTTTCCATTAGGCCAAAATCCCGGATCTTCCCATTTTCAATAAAAAGAAAAGCATTTTCAAGAACGGCCAGTTCATGCATATACGTTCCTTTTACGCATTTTCGCGGTTCGTCCTCTGTTTGTATAAGGCCTTTGATATTGGTCAGCAGCAGATCCATAAATCAGTTTTTTTCAGATCAATCAACAAAAAAAGGGACATTAGTTTTGCAAGAATGTCCATCTGCACAAAAATAAAGGAAACATGACTGCTTACATTGAGGCGCTGAAGAAGCGCGTAAAACTGGGAAAAGAAGTATTTATGGCACCCACAGCCACCGTTATGGGAGAAGTTACCCTGGGTGACCATTGCTCTGTGTGGTTCGGGGCCGTATTGCGCTCTGATAAAGACAAGATCACTGTGGGAGACCGCACCAATATCCAGGACAATGCGGTAATCCATGTGGACCCGGGCGTGCCGGTAACCATTGGCCACGAAGTGATCATTGGCCACAGCGCTATCGTTCACGGCTCTGTAATTGGCGACAATACTTTGATCGGAATGGGCGCAACCATTTTGAACAACTGCCGCATCGGCCAATTCTGCGTCATAGGTGCCAATGCCCTTATCACTGAAGGATCCGAAATACCTGACTTCTCTGTTGTACTAGGATCCCCCGGCAAAGTGGTGAAGCAATTAAACGAGGAGCAAAAGGAAGCGGTAAGGCAAAATGCTGAGGTCTATGTGCAGTTGGCGCAGAAATATTTGCACGGGTGATAGGAACGCGGATGGAACGGATTTAGCGGATTTTCGAGAAGTATATTTCTCTTAGTTATTATTAAAATAAAAAGGAAAGCAGAATTTTCTTTCCCATTTCCGTTATGTGCCGGGAATTAGCGGTACGCAGCAATTGCAAATAGCTTCTTTGAAGGACCTATATTCTTCCGAATCCTTTTGAATGAATTTGATTTATATCATAAACTACTTTATGTTTGCAATATATTTAAACGACTACCATTATGCACCACACAGAAAAGATGAACCCGCAGGAAAGTCTGCAACTGATCAATGAAATGATTTCCAGGGCCAAGCGCAGCTTTGCCGGCATCAGCTTCTATTTCCTGCTATGGGGAGTGCTGCTCGCTATTGCCGGAGTAATGGAGTACGTGCTGGAACACCTCGTCCACTACGAACATCATTATATAGGGTGGCCCGCAATGGGCCTGGCCGGTTTTGTTGCCGCCATGTGGAAGGGGCGCAAAGATGATCGCGAAAGGGTTCCCTCCTATTATGACAGAATTTTTGGATACCTGTGGGGCTCTTTTGGAATTACTTTAGTGCTGCTGATAATTTCAACCGTAGGAACCGGCTTGAATCCCGGCTCATTTATCATCATCCTTACCGGGTTGCCCACATTTGTAACCGGAGGTATACTCAAATTCAAACCGCTGATTGTTGGCGGTATTTTGTTCTGGATTATCGGGATCATTTCATTTTTCTTTTTTGAAGAATTCAAATCACTGATGTTCAGCTTTGCTATCATTGCCGGATATATTATTCCGGGATTAATGCTGAAAAAAGCAGAGGAAGGATGAGCCTGTTTAAAGACCTGGACCCTTTGCTGCACTCTCAATTGCGCCTGGCCATCATGTCGCTGCTCGTGAGTGCGGAGCAGGGTGATTTTACTTTTTTAAAGGATAAAACCGGGGCCACGGCTGGTAACCTTAGCATTCAAATTAAAAAGCTACAGGCGGCAGGGTATATTTCCGTTCAGAAAAAGTTCAGGGATAATTATCCGCTCACAACCTGCAAGATCACGGCTAAGGGCATAAATGCATTCGAAAGTTATGTGGAGGCGCTGAAAGGTTATCTCGAATGAGACACAGCAATGAATAGGTGTTCCACCGGACATTGTCCTGAAAAATAATCGGCAACCTGAAATGTGTCTTTGCAGAAACGTGGAAGGGAAATTGGCGTACAAGTTGGTTTACGGGGAACAACAAATCAAAAGAACAAATGATGTCCAGAATATTCAAGTTAATAATTATACTGACAATTATCCCTCTGATCTCAGGCAACTATGCCTTTACTTTAAAGAATGAAGATTCATCCGCCTCTGCCAGTTCTTCGGATTGCGATAAGATGCCGGAAATCAACAGGCAGATAGTCTCTTACGTTTCCGGCACGATTGGCAAGAAGGTGGATCGCGGAGAATGCTGGGATCTGGCAGCAGAGGCGCTATACAGCGTTAACGCGAAGTGGGATGGCCAATATCGCTTTGGCCGTGAGGTTGACCCGCAGAAAGAATGTATTTATTCGGGAGATATTGTGCAGTTTAAGGGAGTACACCTGACCTACATGGAGGATGGAATGCAGTTCGAGGAAATCATGTCGCACCACACCGCTATTATTTATAAAACACCTTCGCAGAAAGAATTCGTGCTTGCCCATCAGAACATAGCCGCCACCGGCCGAAAAGTGGGATTGACTGATTTCAAGCTGGCCGATATTACTAAAGGGAAAATAGAGGTTTTCAGACCCACGCCAACGAAATAGAACTTCCCGGATGCATATTTGGGCAATTGGTTATTTGCAATTTTTGCTGTAAATAAATTATTTTACGAAGCGGGTTGGATGGATTGAAATATTTAATACAATACTGAAACGAAATTAATTTTCACCTGAATAAATTACGACATGCCTTCTCTCGTCCATCCCATTCAAATCCGGAAATATAAGAATAACCTGCACGAGGAAAAACAAGATCTCGTAGCGGTAGAAGAGCCGCTGGAAATTCGCCTGGGATTTGGACCGGAAGAAGAACGGCAGCAGAAAAGCCTGGCCATCACCATGCGCACTCCAGGCCATGACCTGGAACTGGTGATAGGATTTCTTTCCACCGAAGGAATTATTCAACGCCAGGACGAAATAACGTACATAAACCATTGCAAAGACCACCGGGGCGAAGAAAGTGAAAACGTAGTGCGCGTAGAACTGAAGCCGGAAAAATCACTAAACTGGCAAGACCTTCAACGGCATTTTTACACAAATTCCAGTTGCGGCATTTGCGGCAAAGCCTCCATTGAAACGCTGGAAAAACTTTGCCCGGTTCCGGTATCTGCAACCGTTACCGTTTTTGCAGATGTGCTCCATAATTTGCCGGATAAAATGCGGCAAGCTCAGAATGTATTTGAATATACCGGTGGACTCCACGCGGCTGCGCTGTTTACCGCCACGGGTGAATTGCTGTTAATGCGTGAAGATATTGGCCGCCACAATGCACTGGACAAAATAATTGGCGCAGCATTATCTTCGAACCTTGTTCCGCTGCACAGCCATATTGTGGTGCTGAGTGGCCGCAGTTGTTTTGAGCTGGTACAGAAGGCTGTGATGGCCGGTGTGCCTGTGGTTTCGGCTGTAGGTGCGCCTTCGAGCCTTGCAGTGAAAACGGCAGAAAAACTGGGTGTTACGCTGCTGGGTTTTTCGCGGAACAATGGTTTTAATGTTTATTCAAACGCATATCGGATAAATGAAAATCAGAATACGAAATAACTCATTGCGGCTCCGGCTTACGCAACAGGAGGTTGACCGGTTTCAGCAGGTAGGAGAAGTATTGGCTGCCATCGCATTTCCAAACGGCACGAAGCTTCATTACATCCTGCGGTCGGGCAAATCCGGAGCTGACTTTCAGGCTGAATTTGACGGAACCCGGATCCTGGTTACTGTCCCACGGGAAGCCGGGGAAAAGTGGCTGCTGCCAACCGAGGTCGGCATGGAGGAGCTTATACCGCTGGAAGGAGAAACCGAGCCGCTGCGCCTTCTTATTGAAAAAGACTTCCAATGCCTCAGCGAACGGGAAGACGAGGACGAATCAGATAATTTTCCAAACCCGCTGGCCGGCCAGAAATGATAATTTATCAGACCTGGTATTATTAATTGCTTAGGAATTAAACTTTTAACAAGCCTCTGAAACCTCTTGCACCGTAATAAGATTCAGCGCCATTGTGATAAATAAATACTTGACCAAATCGCCAATCCCCGAAAATTGCTCCTCCCAGTTTTCTGATGTCAGCAGGAGTTTTTAGCCAACTGGAAGTTTTGGTGTCAAACTTTCCGAGCTTTTGCAGCTCCCGGTATTGTTCTTCCGTTAGTAGCTCAATGCCCATTTCCTCTGCCATGCCAACTGCACTGTGCTTAGGTTTGTGTTTTTTCCTCGATTCTAATGCCTCATGGTCGTAACATATACTCCTTCGGCCTTTAGGAGATTCCGCGCTGCAATCGTAAAAAATATACTCACCAGTCTTTTTGACAAATCCTGCTACGTCAGGTTCACCGCCTGTTTCTTCCATGGCATGGAGCGACCATAACTTTTCCGGATTCGCTTCAAGCTTGGTTTGTACTTCAGACCATTTAATTCCTTTATGGCGATCTAAATTTTTCTCAAAACGCATTTTTGAAGTTTTGAGTAATGTTTCATGTTCATTCTCTGATAATTCCTTTTTCATGTTATTCGCTGGTTTGGTTAACTGAAACTGTTTTTCTCTCCGCAGGCCTGAAATACCAGGACACAGCTATAAGTACCAAAAGTAATACAGGCGGGAATATTTCGCCAAATGAATCATTTAATATAAGGTGAGAAGTTATTGCCCCAACCATTGTAAAGAAAAACCCGGCATAAGCCCATTCTTTAAGCAGGGGGAATTTAGGAATGAGGATGGCTATCACTCCCAGAATTTTTCCGATTCCGAGTATTGTTAGTAAATATGTCGGATATCCTAAATGATTCATCATTTCAACTTCTTCCTCTATTTTGATGATCTGCACTATTCCAGCGGAAGTCATTCCCAATGCCAGCCATACCGTGGCAATCCAATAGATAATTTTATCTCTCTTTTTCATGATGTGTTTTTGTTCGGTTCATCTTTCTTATTGAAAATTCTTAGTTCAAGTACCTTTTATCTCCACATGGCGTAACGTATTATTTTAATTTGCCTACAACTTCTTGCAATTTATTATGCGCCATATTAATTCCTTTGGCAAACGGCAATTGCAGCATTTTATCCCGGTCTGCAACTGATTTATAAATAATGTGTATAGTCAGATTGCTGGTGTCATCCGAGGTTTTTTCAAATTCCAGGAATTCAAGCTGGACAGGAAAAGGCGTATTTTCCATTTCAAAAGTCCGTGTAATTTTCTTATTCATGCCAAACTCGTGGATAACCCCGTTTGACCGAAGCAGCACGTTTCCATCGGCATCTGATGTTTCAAATTGGTAGCTGCCGTGATTTCTGCATTCCAGCTTCAACACCTTATTTCCCATCCATTGCTCCACAATTTCGGGTTCTGTATACGCCCTGAAGAGCAACTCAAGCGGTAAATCGAATTCCCTGAAAATAAACAATTCCTGTTTGCCTTCCTGAGCATTTATCCGGGTTTTTTGAGTCATTAAATTTCTATTTATGTTTTTTCATTATTGCTTCGAGTTTATCAAACCTGTCATCCCACATCTGTCGAAAAGGTTCAATAAAGTCTGCAATAGCTTTGATTTTGCCGGGGTTTATGTGATAATAAATTTCTCTTCCGCTTTGCTCTGGCTTTAGCAGCTCGCATTCGGTCAGGATCTGCAAGTGCTTCGAAACGGTGGGTCTTGCCGTATCAAAGTTTGAAGCGATCGCTCCTGCCGTCATAGCTTGTGAGGCTACCAATAGCAGGATGGCCCTCCTGGTTGGGTCGGCTATTGCCTGGAACACGTCTCGTCTCAGCTTCATTATGTAGCTATTTGGCTGCAAATATTAGTGTAGTTATTTGACTACGCAAATTTTTCTGAAACTTTTTTCAATTCACGGTTGAACCTGCCGAAATCGTTCTTTTTTTAATCAACATATTTTGTTTTAATGTTTTGATTTTTCTAAATCACCATTAAAAAATCCGTCACAAATTTTAATTAATATTTATTTTCCCGGCCAAAATAGACTTAAGATAGATATATTATAACTAATAAATTGACCTGTTTGATAGTTGAATCTTAATCTCCAAAACCAGACCTTTGAACTAAAGACGAGACATCCCTAAAATACAAACAGGGAACAGAACGGAACGGAAGGGAACCATGACAGATTCGGAAAGAGAAGCTAAATACACAACTGATTCAGGTATAGCCATAAAGCGGGTTTACACCAGCCATAAAGAAAGAAATGAGTATCCCGGCAAGTTCCCCTACACGCGCGGAATTCATGAAGAAATGTATCGCAGCCGGCTTTGGACGATGCGGCAGTATGCAGGCTTCTCTACGGCAGAGGAATCCAACAAGCGCTATCATTATCTTCTGAGCCACGGCACCACCGGACTTTCGGTGGCTTTTGACCTGCCAACGCAAATCGGGTATGATTCGGATCATGAATTTTCTGAGGGAGAAGTAGGTAAGGTAGGTGTAGCCATTGATTCGCTCCAGGACATGGAGATTCTTTTCGATGGGATAAACCTGGAGAAGATCACCTCTTCGATGACCATCAATGCCACAGCTTCTACCCTGCTGGCGCTTTACATTGCCCTGGCAAAAAAACAGGGAGCCGACTTGAAAAAGATCAGCGGAACGGTACAGAACGACATTCTTAAAGAATATGCCGCGCGCGGTACATATATATATCCTCCAAAATTTTCAATGCGCCTCATCACTGATATTTTTGCATATTGCAGTAAAGAGGTGCCGCGTTGGAATACAATCTCAATTTCAGGCTATCACATCAGAGAAGCCGGATCAACGGCAGCGCAGGAACTTGCGTTTACGCTGGCCAATGGAAAGGCTTATGTAAATGCTGCCCTGGCAAAAGGGTTAGACATTAACGTCTTTGGCAGACGGCTTTCGTTTTTTTTTAATGCCCATAACAATTTCTTTGAGGAGATTGCCAAGTTCAGAGCTGCACGGAGAATGTGGGCGGGAATAATGAAGGAAATGGGCGCAACGGATGAAAAAGCCATGATGCTGCGGTTTCATAGCCAGACGGGAGGATCTACGTTGACCGCTCGTCAGCCAGAGAATAATGTGGTGCGCGTGGCGCTTCAGGCGCTGGCGGCTGTAATGGGCGGTACGCAATCATTGCATACCAATGGCTATGATGAGGCTCTTTCGCTCCCTACCGAGCAAGCTGCCCAAACTGCCTTGCGCACACAACAGATCATTGCGCATGAAAGCGGGGTCACTGCCACTGCCGATCCGATGGGCGGCTCCCATTTCGTTGAAACCCTTACGGATGAACTGGAAGCAAAAGCGTGGGAGTATATTGAAAGAATAGATGCAATGGGTGGCTCTGTAAGTGCCATCGAAGCTGGATATATACAGGATGAGATTGCGCGCGCAGCTTATGAGTATCAAACCAGGGTGGAGGAGCAGGAAAGAATCATTGTAGGGGTAAATAAATACGAAACGGATGATCAGACCCAGATGAACGTATTCAGCGTGGATGACAATATTCGAGATTACCAGATCGAAGAACTGCGGAAACTGAAAGCCATTCGCAACCCGGAGAAAGTGGCCGCCTTGCTGAAGAGATTGGAGGAAAAGGCCGCCACTTCGGAAAACCTAATGCCGCATATTGTAGAAGCCGTGGAAGCATATTGCACCCTGGGCGAAATTGCCGATGCTTTCAGGAAAGTGGCAGGCGAATATTCCGGAACATAACTCAGGAAGATTTTAAAAAATTTCCGGCCTCAGAAAAAAAATCCGGAAAAGTTTTCAGGAGCCTGTTTTTTCCTTCTATTTCCCCTTCTTCAGAGTGCGTTCAAGGAGTTAGAAAATTCCCATAAAAACAAGAAAAAATCTGAAATTATTATAAACAAAGTTTTTCTCAATTATGAGTACAAAAATCAATAATCCATCAGTAAAATCTGGCACGGTGCTACCAGCCAATTTTGAAGCTGTCTGGAACAATCTTTTAATTTTTTCCAGCTCCCGGTTGACGGGTGTAAGTATTTGATAATAAGGTTAATAATAGCCCTGTTTCATTTCCCTGTGTAAACGTCATCGCTAAATAATTTTTCCTTTAAAATGACAAAAAAGCTCGAAAAAAAATCTTTCGGTACCTGTAAAAATTCTTTAAAAATCAACAGTAATTCTTTATTTTTTTCTGAAAAATTAGCCTCAAATTAGCTCCCCATTTCGGGCTGGCGACCGGCCTGAAATTTTAACCTACTAACCAACTTTATTTTGATGACCATGAATATAACCTCTGAGCAGGTATGGAATAATTGTTTGTCTGTTATCAAGGATAATGTGAACTCCCAGAGTTATAAAACATGGTTTATTCCTATAAAGCCGGTGAGGCTGGAAGGAAAGATCCTGACCATTCAGGTTCCGAGTTTGTTCTTCTATGAGTGGCTCGAAGAACATTATGTGAATCTGCTGAAGAAGACCCTGAAAAAGGAACTTGGTGCAGGCTCGAAACTTGAATATAATATAGTGGTAGAGCAAAGTTCAGGTTCTCACAAACCATATACTATCAACATGCCGGCTCAGCAAGCCCGGCATGAAGACGAAATTGAGATTTCCATGCCTATGAATATCAGCTCCTCGATTAAGAATCCCTTCATTATTCCGGGCCTTAAAAAGCTCAATATTGATTCGCAACTCAACAACAACTTCACCTTTGATACTTTTATAGAGGGAGATTGCAACCGGCTTGCGCGATCAGCAGGAATGGCTGTGGCGGCCAGACCTGGAGGTACCTCGTTCAACCCCCTGGTGATCTATGGAGGAGTAGGCCTAGGCAAAACCCACCTGGCGCAGTCTATCGGCAACAAAGTGAAGGAGACCTTAAAGAACAAGATTGTCCTCTACGTTTCGTCTGAAAAATTCACCAACCAGTTTATTGAAGCGGTGAAAAATAACAGCTTAAACGATTTTATCAATTTCTATCAGTTAATAGACGTACTAATTCTTGATGACGTTCAGTTCTTTGCTAATAAGGACCGGACACAGGACATCTTCTTTCATATTTTCAACCATTTGCATCAGAATAATAAACAACTCATTCTGACTTCTGACCGCCCGCCAAAAGATCTGAAAGGTCTGGAAGAACGGCTGCTCTCCCGTTTCAAATGGGGTTTGTCTGCTGATATGACTTCGCCTGATTTTGAAACGCGCATGGCGATCCTGGAGCACAAAATGTATGAGAATGGAATTGAACTTCAGAAAGACGTGGTGGAATATGTTGCGTATAATATTACTACCAGCGTGAGGGAACTGGAAGGTGCATTGATATCTCTTTTGGCCAATGCATCCATCAGCAAGAAAGAGATTGACTTGCCAATGGCCCGCGAAATCCTGAAGAACTTTATAAAGAACTCTTCCCGTGAGCTCACCATTGATCATATACAGGACCTGATTTGTGAACACTTCAGCATGGAGGTGGAGTTGCTGAAATCAAAATCAAGGAAACGGCACATCGTGCAGGCCCGGCAGATCTCGATGTATTTCGCCAAGCAATTCACCAAAGATTCATTGGCTAAGATTGGCAGGCACTTCGGTGGCCGCGATCATTCAACGGTGATACATGCCTGTCAAACTGTTTCCAACCTGATTGAGACGGACAAAGCTTTCCGCAGCAAAATTGATGAGCTGGAAAAACAGATCTCGCTAAACCTGGGATAAAGTAAATGGAATGTGGGTTTGGGTTCTGAACTCAATTCCGGTCGGGAAGTCGATCAGAAACGGGTTCCGATCGTCAAAAGGAACAAATTTCTGTTCATCCTCATTTCAGCACCGGGTACAGCCGTTTCTCCTAATTCATACGGGACTTCAAATTCTTTGCGACTGGTTAATTGCCAACCCAGATCCAGGAACACATTGTTTTCCCGGAATCCACCACCCAAAGAATACGACCGGCTGCTGCTATTGGCGGCTTTAGGCACAAGGTCATCATTAAAAGGGGTAGTAGCAAATCCAAGTCCTGCCCGCAGGTAGTAGGTATCATAACGAAACTCACCTCCGAATTTTACGTCATGGACTGAGCGGTAAAAGTTTTCAATGTTTCGGTTCTCACTGAAAAAGTCATAGAGATCGGAGGTCAGGGAGCTTTTGGAAATATTGGAGAACATGTAATCAACCGAAAGAAACCCATTATCCTCAAAAAAGAAAGCCCCGCTGGTCCTGAGTTTTAATGGCGTGGTGAGATTATAATCAAACTCTCCTTCATCTGAGGTAAAAGTACCGTCATCATCTATGAGGAGTTCAGAGGTAGTAGAAAAGCTATAGTTATCGTTAATCCTGAAATTGGTAGGGGTTTCCACACTCAATCCAAAACGGGCGGCTGCAGAAGGCCGGTAAATCAGGCCGAAAATGCCATGAACCCCAAAGCCGCGCGTGTCTATACTTTCCCGTAGTTCCAGGCTTTCAAAGTTTGTTTCTTCCGGATTCCGGTTCACTTCCCGGTAAGTCGACCTTTCATGAAATCCAATCGTAGGAATTCCTAACGTCAAACCCAGGTAAAGTTTGTTGGAGTAGTTTGCCGCAAATGAAAAGGTAATATCATTGGCAGCTCCCCTGCGCTGTATAGATTTTTGCTGTACTATATCTATTGCCGAATCGTCCAGTGCAGTATAATATTCAAAGGGTTCCTGGCCTCCAACGGGATTGATGAGATAGGCAAAGTATGCCTGCGATTCGCGGGAATTATAGTCTTCAAAGTCTAAGGGGTCAATACCCTGAGCATCCAAGGCCAGCGCCTGCATGATTGAGTTATCCTGATTGAACCCGGCATAGAAGGTATTTTGGTGAAAGTCATTGGTACGATTAAAGCCAAATGCAAAAGTGTAATTCACCCATCCTTCCGTCACCAATTTGCCCAAACTATAATTCAGGGTTGTTAATGATATACCGGCATTGCCAATTCTCATTCCACCAGCCCCATCGCTTTCCATATTTCCCCGGTACAAGCTATTGGCATTGGTCTGGATCAGTGCCGGTGTAATAAAGATTTCGTTGCGTTTGGAAATGGCCAGTCCTGCCGGATTAAGAATGCTGCCAATGAAACTCCCGCCTACCGCGCCCATTGCATTGCCCATACCCAGAGCGCGCGCATCCGATTGATAAAAATTCTGAGAATACCTAAGGGCTTCTATATGATTTTGGGCGGTTACTATGCCTGATCCCAAAATCATGAACGAAAGAAGAAAAAGGATAATAAATTTCATGCGCGCTGCTGATTGAGATCATTATAGGGTGAAACTGATTTATCACCGCCCTCTTCGCGGGCTGTTATTGCTTCCACCGCGGGCCGGGGTGCTGCTTCTGGAATTGGAGCCACGATTATAGCTCCCACTGCTCCTTGTTGGCGAAGGAGTGGAGCGTTGATAACTGGGGCTCGAAGACCGGGATGGAGTAGAATAATCCCTTGATGGCCGGGTGTTCTGCCTGGGGGTGCTTCGTGGACTACTCCGGGGAGCGTTATATTGGGGCGTACGGTTTTGTCTTGGTTCTACTGACCTGGTAGGCTCACTTCTCTGAGGTGTTGTTTGCCGGCTCGGAGGCGAATAATTTTCGTTTCGCGATGGAGTAGGATTCTGTTGGCGAACAGGCTCCTGCGGCTGATTACGCGGCTCCATCCTTTCAGGCGCTTGTTGCCGCCTAGGTTCTGACTGCCTCACAGGTTCCTGCTGATTGCGCTGCTCAATCCGCTCAGGCTCTTGTTGCCGTTCAGGTTCTGATTGCCTTACTGGTTCCTGCTGATTCGTATTTCGTTCCGGTCGTGCATTTTGCTCTGCGGGATTGGTAGATCTGGCAGGTTCGCTCGCCCGTTCTTCCACAGGACTATTTGATTCGCCTGATTGGCGTACAGGCCTTTCACCTTGTTTAACTTCTTCGGCAGGTTGCGTCCCATACTCGGTATTTCTCTCATACTCCCGGTAGTCCACATCCCTGCGGATTTCATTGCTTTTTGTGGCGCTTTCTGCTCCCTGCCGGCTGTTTGATTCATCTTCCTGTACTACCTTATCCACGCGGCCTGGGCTGCCGGTATTCCTGTTGCTGCCGGAACCAACATTATTGCTCATGCTGCTACCTCTGGGACCATACATCGTGTTCTCAACCGGATAATATGGTGTTGAACCTGATCCGCCACCAGTTCCCGGAACCTGTGAATAATATGGATGGTGATAGCCATATCCTTCATAATAAGGATTGTAATGGGAATAACCGTAATAAGGAAATCCGCCATAATAAGGGTAACCATAAGGAAAATACGGACGGTAGTAATAAGGGAAGGGACGGTAATATGGATAGCCGTAACCGTAGCCATATCCATAGCCAATATTGATATTAACTGATAATCCAGGCCGGAAAAAAGGATCATAATAATATGGCGAAGAAAAGAATGGATCATAGTAGCCAAATCCTACTGAAGGTGCTACATGAAACCTCCTCAACCTGCGGGAATAGTAATAATCGTCATCATAATAATTATTATAGATATAGGTATTGCCTCCTTCATCAGTGGTTTGTTCAGAGGAACTACTGCGGCTATAGGACTGATCATTTTCATAGTGCCTTTCAGAATCCGGATTGGTAGAAAGGTTTCGGTTATCTGAAAGAGTGCCGGGTGCCGGGTTCGCTTTTGTTACGGCCGCCACATATTGGGGATCTTCAGGAGTAAAGTAAACATCATCTGTTCCCTTTGCCACTTGGTATGATGAGCATGATGAAAATATTATCAATGATCCAGCTATCGCGAATAATAAATTGAGTGATTTCATAACTGTAAAATTTAAGTGTAAAAGAATGCAGATTGTTTAATCTTTACCTTTGTCCCGACCCAAATCGCAAAAGTTATTCCAACGTAATAGACACAGGCAATGGCAGAAAAAATTACGGCTAAAAATAAGAATTACTCCTTGTGGTACAATGACATTGTAAAGGTAGCCGGAATGGCCGAACATTCCGCTGTAAAAGGATGCATGGTCATTAAACCTTACGGATACTCCATCTGGGAAAAAATGCAGCAGGAACTCGATAAACGGTTTAAGGAAACCGGGCATGAAAACGCCTACTTTCCACTCTTTATTCCGAAATCTTTCCTGAGTAAGGAAGCAGCACATATTGAAGGTTTTGCTAAAGAATGTGCTGTTGTTACCCATTACAGACTAAAGAATGATCCTGATACGAAAGAGGTTGTGGTTGATCCGGATTCTAAGCTGGAAGAAGAACTGATCGTGCGACCTACTTCTGAAACAATTATATGGAACACATATAAAAACTGGATCCAGAGCTACCGGGATCTTCCCATCCTGATCAATCAATGGGCGAACGTAGTGCGATGGGAGATGCGCACCCGGCTTTTCCTTCGTACCGCTGAATTCCTCTGGCAGGAAGGCCATACTGCTCATGCAACAAAAGATGAGGCCTTGAAAGAAACACTAACAATGCTGGATGTCTACGCTTCGTTTGCCGAAGAATTTATGGCGATGCCGGTGCTCAAGGGCGTCAAAACCGAGAGCGAACGATTTGCCGGAGCTGTGGATACCTATTGCATTGAAGCGCTTATGCAGGATGGTAAAGCCTTACAGGCCGGCACTTCGCATTTCCTGGGACAAAATTTTGCCAAGGCGTTTGACGTCACCTTTACCAGTTCCGAAGGAAAAGAAGAACTGGTTTGGGCTACTTCCTGGGGCGTTTCTACCCGCCTGGTCGGGGCCCTCATCATGGCTCATTCGGATGATGAGGGTCTTATCCTTCCGCCAAAACTCGCTCCTATTCAGGTCGTGATTGTTCCTATTTACAGAAAGGATGAGGAGCGGGACCAAATAACTGAAGTAGCTGAGCGCATTAGCATTGAATTGCGCAGCAAAGGAGTCAGTGTGAAGTTTGATAACCGCGAAACTCACAAGCCGGGATGGAAGTTTGCCGAATACGAGGTAAAAGGCGTGCCGGTCAGGCTTGCAATTGGGCCGCGCGATTTGCAAAATGGTACGGTAGAAGTAGCCAGGAGGGATACCCGCGAAAAGAATCTGGTGAAGCTGGATACGTTATCTTCTCATATCCCTGAGCTACTTGAAGAGATTCAGAAAAATATTTACCAGAAAGCGCTGGATTTTCGCGAAGCAAATACACATCAAGTAGATTCTTATGAAGAGTTCCGGGAGGTGCTCGAGAAACGTGGCGGATTCATTTATGCCCATTGGGATGGAACTCCTGAAACGGAACAAAAGATAAAACAGGAAACCAAAGCCACGATCCGCCTGATCCCACTAAATGAAAACAAAGAAGCAGGTACTTGTATCTACTCCGGAAATCCCTCGGCACAACGGGTAGTATTTGCCAAAGCTTATTAAAATGAATGGATGGAAAAGCCAAACGATAATCTGAACAAGATCATTTTCGCACTGGAGAATAAGGCGGGTACCAAACAATTTATTTACAGGAAAACGCTGGAAAGCTTTGAGCAACTGAAAAAATGCTCGGCTCATTATGCCGAAACGCTTTCAGGGATCCTCAGCAAAAAAGATTCTTCAGTAGAGATCAGCTATCAGGACCATGGCATGTTTGAAAGCTCGTTGAAGTTTTCAGGGGATATGCTCTATTTTATGATGCATTCTAATGTCTTCACATTTCCTTCTGAGCATTTTGTCCACAACTCGGCTTATGTGAAGGAGGATCCGCTAAGGTCCTACTGCGGAATGATCATGGTCTACAACTTCCTGGCGGATTCGCTGAAATACCACCGTTACCATGACCTTGGCTACCTTATAGGTCGAATCTTCATTAATAAGGATGGGCACTTTTTTGTCCAGGGGCAGCGGCAGTTATCTTTTCTGTTTGGCGACTTTGCCAATCAGCTCATCACAAAGGAAAATATTGACAAAATTGTGGAGACGGCTATTCTTCATACCCTGGATTTTGATCTGTACGTACCGCCTTTCGATAAGATAAAGGAGATTACACTGCTTCAAAAAATCAAGGAATCAGGCAATGCGGCCATTTCTACCGGCAAACGGCTGGGTTTCACCTTTGGCGACAGTGAAAATGAAACGTCATAGAAAGCCGCTATTTCCGCTCTAACAGCAGAAAAGAATACGCATACGGGTTTTTCTCATCAGGAGCATGATCCTCTCTGCTCACCTCTTTCCATTCCGACACATCAAACACCGGGAAAAAAGCATGTCCTTCAAAAGTATGATGGATCAGCGTGAGATAAATTCGATCAGCTATGGATAGCGATTCTTCATACACTTTGGCTCCGCCTCCAATAAAAAGCTCCTCCTCTCCGGCTGCCTGGGCCAGGGATATGGCATCTTCCATTGAATGAACTACAGTAGCCCCGGGAATCTCAACATCACGCTGACCGGTAAGTACCAGATTGGTGCGGCCCGGCAAGGCCTTTCCAAAAGATTCGAAGGTTTTTCGCCCCATAAGGATATGATGGCCAATCGTGGTTTTTTTGAAAAACTTCAGATCTGCGGGCATGTGCCAGACCAGATCATTGTCCTTTCCTATGACCCGGTTGGTACTCATGGCTGCTATCAGTGATATTTTCATTGCATACTTGGATTTGGTCAGACTGCCACCGGAGCTTTAATGCGTGGAAGTGGATTATAATTGATAAGTTCAAAATCCGAATATTCGAATTCCAGGATGTTTTTCACATCACTATTTATTCGCATTTCCGGCAGAGGGCGGGGTTCGCGCTGCAACTGCTCCTTTACCTGCTGAAAGTGGTTATTATAAATATGGGCATCCCCAAAGGTATGAACGAACTCGCCTGGCACCAGGCCGCACACCTGCGCCATCATCATTGTCAGCAGAGCATACGAAGCGATATTAAAAGGAACACCCAGAAAAAGATCAGCGCTTCTTTGGTAGAGCTGGCAGCTAAGCCTGCCTTCCGCCACATAGAACTGAAACAGGCAGTGGCAGGGAGCAAGCGCCATCTCCTCCAATTGGCCTACATTCCAGGCGCTTACGATAATTCTTCTTGAATCTGGATTATTTCGGATCATTTCGACTGCTCCGGAAATCTGGTCAATGGTACGTCCATCAGTAGCCGGCCACGACCGCCACTGAGCGCCATACACAGGGCCCAGATCGCCTGACTCACTGGCCCATTCGTCCCAGATCCTCACGTTGTGCGTCTTTAAATAAGCCGTATTAGTATCCCCTTTAAGGAACCAGAGCAATTCATAGATAATAGATTTCAGATGTACTTTTTTAGTTGTAACCAATGGAAACCCTTCAGAAAGGTCAAAACGAAGCTGACGTCCGAACACACTGCGGGTACCGGTCCCGGTGCGGTCATTTTTCTCAATACCGGTGTTCATCACTTCGCTCAGCAGGTTCAGGTAATTTTTCATGCAGGTTTCTTCTTGATCAGACCCGGCAAAAATAAGGAGAAGCTAACACAGGGCTTGGCGATTTTGTACCGTTTCATTGATTCTAAAAATGCTTAAACAAGTCAATGCCCTCATCGTTGTAGGTAAAAAATTTAAACGATGAGCGACAAAACTTTCACTTTAAGCAGCAACGATCTGGGAGGTACTTTTACGCATGAGCAGGTAATGAATAATTTTGGATGTTCAGGTGGAAATATTTCTCCTCACCTACAATGGGAAAATGCACCGGAAGGCACTAAGAGTTTCGCTATCACTATGCACGACCCTGATGCCCCAACGGATAGCGGATTCTGGCATTGGGCGGTTTTCAATATTCCCGTAAATGTTACTGAATTGAAGGCCGGAGCCGGGAATCCTGACAAGGATCTCCTGCCGAAAGGTGCTTTTATGGGACGGGCAGATACCGGGCAAAATGCCTATGGTGGCCCCTGCCCTCCGGAAGATGATTTTGTACACAAATACATTATCACCGTTTACGCTCTGAAAACTGAAAAACCTGAATTGGACCAGGATACGCCATTAGCTCAGGCTGTTTACCAGATCGTGATGCAGCACGAAATAACACGCGCATCATTGATCGCTTATTATAAGAGGGACTAAACGATTACTGAGATTCTGCCCATTCAAACACCTTTTTCATGGCATCTGTGGTCCGGGCAGCCGGATCCTGCCGGATCTCAGCCTCCTCCCCTTCCAGTTTCAGAAAGAGGCCCTCAAGTGCCTCAGTTGTAGCATAGTCGGGCAAATCTGTATTTACCGGAGTTACAAGAGGAATGGAATTATATGTAGAAGTAATGTCATTCCAATGTTTAGTAGCTGAGGCTCTATCCAGCGCATTCTGGATCTTAGGTTTAAAAAGATCATACAACTGCTGGTTGGTTTTTCCTTTGAAATATTCGGTTGCGGCATCATCCGGTCCTAGTAAAATTCCTTTGGCGTCATCAAAAGTCATGTCTGTGATGGCACCAACAAAAATGGGAGCGGCCTCGCTTACTGCATCTTCGGCAGCACGGTTCATGGAGAGGACAAAATCATCAACCAACGCTCCGGCACCCATATCCCTTAGCGTGTTTGCGACTTTAGTGGCCTCTGGTGGGAAAAGTATTTTTACCAGTTCGTCTCCAAAATATCCGTCTTTCTCATTCAGGCCTTCCACTGCCCTGCCGGTTCCTGTTTCCAGCGCTTCTTTCAGGGCCGTTACCATTTCATCGAGATTGGGTTCTGCCAGTGCCGGATCCAGGTTTTCCAGTTTATCACAGCTCAAGGCCAGCATCAACAGGGGCAGGAAAATCAATTTGGCGTATTTCATATTTGTATCTGATTTAAAGATAAGTACCTATTAAACGCAAAGCGCCTCCAGGAACAGGGGTTAAAGCTCCCCTTGTATTTTCAATTATCCAAAACCTTTCCGGTTTCTTTTTTCTGTTCTATTATCAATTTTGGGGAAATAAAATTCCTGTAAGAAATCGATCATCCAAACAAAAAACACCACTTACGTATTTGTTCAGTATTTTTACTGAACATTTCATCTGTCAGGGCTGTTAGCATTAATACACTCTTAAAAACGTAACGAAACATGCAACCAGCAATATTTCATATCGCCCTTTCAATTTTTCAGGAATACATTAAAACAGTAAATCCTGTTGAATGGCTTAAACTTTTTGGCGCCTTTGCATTCATCGTAATGCTCAGTGGCTGTGCAACCAACGGCCCAAAAAGCCCGGCTAACTACGACCTGTATTCCAATCAACGGCAGGAAATAAAACCACCCGTTCAGCACGCCCACACAGCCCCTGTAGCTATTCCGCTTTATTAAGCAGGAGCACCCGGCTAATAATACTACACCACTAATTCCGCGAACTGTAACTGATATAGCTTCTTGTAGTGGCCGTTGAGCGTCAGGAGTTCCTGATGCGTACCGGCCTCCACTATTTTTCCTTTGTCCATAACCATAATCTGACTGGCATGCTGGATTGTACTGAGCCGGTGGGCAATAACGATACTGGTCCGGTCCTTCAGCAAAACCTGAATGGCATGTTGCAGCATCTCCTCCGTTTCGTTATCCACAGAAGAAGTAGCCTCGTCCAGAATAAGTACACGCGGATCCTGGATAATGGCCCGGATAAATGAGATGAGCTGCCGCTGCCCGGAAGATAAAGTTGCTCCCCGCTCCTGCACTTCGTATCGCAAACCATTGGGCAACCGGTTGATGAATTTCTCCGCGCCTACCAGCCGGGCTGCTTGTTCTAATTCCTCTTCTGAGATCGTATCATTATAGATGCGGATATTATTCTCAATAGTATCAGAAAAGAGAAACACATCCTGGAGAACCACACCGGTGACCCTGCGCAGGAAGGCAAGCGGATAATCCCTGATATCTTCTCCATCCAGGCAAATACTGCCTTTTTGTATTTCGTAAAGCCGGTTTATAAGATTAATTATGGTGGTTTTACCCGCACCTGTAGCTCCAACAATTGCCAGCGTCTGACCGGGCTCTACTTTAAATGAAACATCCTTCAGCACCCAATCCTCTTGTTCGTATGCAAACCATACATTTCTGAATTCGATCTGGCCGCGGATTTCCCGTGCCGGCAGTTTGCCTTCATCCGGAATAGAATCTTCCACTGACATCAACCTGAATATCCGCTCGGAGGCTACCATTCCCATTTGCAGGGTGTTGAACTTATCTGCTATTTGCCGGATAGGGCGGAACATCATATTGATATAAAGAATAAATGCCGTCACTACTCCGAAGGTCAGCTCACCCTCCAGCACCTGGCCGCTCCCATACCACACGATAAGCGCAATGGTGATGGCCGAAAGAATTTCAATAACCGGAAAGAATATGGAATAGGCCATGATACCTCGAATATTAGCATCCCGGTGTGCTCCATTGATGCGTTTAAACCGTTCCATTTCGTCCTTTTCACGGCCAAAAACCTGGATGATCTGGACTCCTGTAATATGCTCCTGAAGAAAAGCATTGAGCCGTGAAACCTGTGTACGTACCTGCTGAAATGCTGCTTTTACTTTTTCTTTAAATACATAAGAACTCAAAAAAAGCAATGGGAACAGGCTCAGGCATACCAGCGTAAGTTCCCAATCCAGAAAAAACAGGATCACGATAATAACCAGCAATTGAAGCAAATCGCCAATAATGTTGATGAGGCCCTGGGCAAAAACATCGGCTACGGTTTCTACATCGCTGATGGTACGGGTAATGAGCGTCCCGATCGGAGTGCGGTCAAATACCCGCGACCGAAAGCCCAGCACGTGCTTGAATATTCCGCTACGCAGATGAAGTATTGCATTCTGGCCCAAATAACTGGTGAGGTAGGTTTGAAAATAATTCACGATTGCCTGCAGGAAGAGCAATCCTAAAATCAGCAGACTCATTTGCCACAAGCCTCGAAAGTCGAGATTGAGGATTTGCTTATCAATCGTCTTTTGAATGGCAAAGGGAATGGAAGGACCGATCACGGCCAGCGCCACTGTGAGTATTACGGCCACTACAAACTGCCCTCTGTACGGAGAGATCAGGGAAAATACCCTCCGCAACAAGGTGAAATCGAAAGCTTTACCTGTAATTGATTTTTGACTGCTCATGCCACTTTTTGCGCTTCCAGGCGCATCCTGCCAGCGAAAAACTTCATTTATCTTGTAAAATAAATCCTTGCTGAAAAAACTCTTTGTCTTTGGTTAAATATCTGATATATAAATACTATTCATACTGTAGTTAAATTAAAAGTTTAAATCAAAATTTCCTAATGCATCCGGTCTCCTCTCACTTCCATGCTCCGGATAATTTCCGCTTCCATATTGAGGAACTCCTGCCAACGTTGCATCGCCTCTTCTTTTGGCACTACCGTTTTGGACAGGTCCAGAAACAGGCGATAATGTCCGGCCTCGGCAATCATCAACTCGTGATAGAAATGCTGAAGATCCGCATCATCTATCCCTTCTGAAAGTCGCTTAAAACGCTCACAGCTCCTTGCTTCAATTAATGCACAAACAAGGAGTTTATCCAGCAATTGTTGTCTTGGCTTCCCCTTTCGGATGAGCTTCATCAGTTCATTTACATATTCATCCTTTCGTTGCCGCCCGAGTTTCAGGCCCCTTTTAGCGAGCTCTTTCAGTACCATTCTGAAGTGCCCCCATTCTTCCGTCACCACCGGACTCAGCTTTTCCACCAGTGATTCCTGCTCCGGATATTGTACGATAAGCGAAATGCAGGCTGAAGCAGCTTTCTGTTCGCAATAAGCATGGTCTGTGAGAATGTCCACAAGTCGCTGCCCGGCCAGGTTTGCCCATCGTGGATCGGTCGGAAGTTTCAATCCCAGCACCGATAAAGTATCACTGCTGCTTTTCATTGCGGCCTTGTTCATTGCGTTGGGGTTTAAATTCCTCAACCTTTATAATATGGTTGCAAAAATCATAATCTGCGGCTTGGTTCGAGGAAATAACCAGAAGTCGCTCATTGAGCAAAGGCTGGATGAGTTCCCGGTACCAGGCTATCCCTTGCTGGTCAAGATGCGTGGTGGGTTCATCCAGCAAAATAATGGCGCTGTCACAAAAAAGAGCCAGGCTTAGCCGTACGCGTTGTTTCATTCCGGAACTGTAATATTTCAGCTTTTTATCCTTGTGTGCCGCCATATTGGCCATTTCGGGAATATTATTTTTATGAATGCCGTTGGCCAGTTTCTTAAATCGAAAATGGAAATCAAGGATCTCTGCGAAACTGAGTTCATCCGGAATATCCATGTAGGGCGTGATGAGCGTGAGATACCGGAAAAAATCATCTGGCTGGATGGTCTTGTTATTCTCCTGATAAAAAATATCTCCACTTGTGGGTGTAAGGAATCCGCTTATGATCTGGAGCAAAGTACTTTTACCACTGCCATTGGAACCCAGAACAGCATATCCGTTTCCACTGGCCAGTTCTGCGGTGATACTTTTAAATATCCAGTTTCGATGATATTTTTTGCCGATGTTTTTCAGCAGGATCTGCATGGTTTCAGGGATGGTATCCTTTCATAATCCCGCGGTCTGATTTGCGGATAAAACTGATTATTTCATCACGCTCTTTGGTAGGTGCCATCTCTGCCTCTATCTTCTCCAATGCTTGGGTAGTATTATATCCTGAAAGATATATGTAGCGGAATATTTCCTGGATTTCATTGATCTTGTCAGGGGAGTATCCACGCCTGCGCAAGCCGATGGAGTTTATTCCCGAATAAGAAAGAGGCTCGCGTGCAGCTTTGGTGTAAGGCGGCACATCCTTCCGGACGAGTGATCCGCCAGAGACCATGACGTGGACGCCAATATTAACAAATTGATGCACAGCCGAAAGGCCGCTGATAATTGCATAATCATCAATAATAATATGGCCGGCCAGATTCACGGCATTTCCGAGGATACAATGCTTTCCGATAATGCAATCGTGCGCAATGTGTACATAGGCCATCAGGAGGCAATAGTCGCCAATCTGCGTTTTATGCCGGTCCACAGTTCCCCGGTTCACCGTTACGCATTCTCTGATCGTAACGTTATTCCCAATGATCACTTTGCTTTCCTCGCCTTTGAATTTGAGATCCTGCGGGATGGCTGAAACCACGGCTCCGGGAAAGATGCGGCAGTTTCTGCCGATGCGGGCGCCATCCATTATAGTTACGTTCGGCCCTATCCAGGTTCCTGCACCAATTTCCACATCTTTATAGATGGTAACAAAAGGTTCGATGACTACATTTTCTGCAATCTTAGCCTGGGGATGTACATACGCCAAAGGCTGGTGCATCTGCTACCTGTATTTTACGATTTGCGCCATGAGTTCCGCTTCCGTAACGAGCCTGTTGCCCACAAAAGCCTGGGCCTTCATGGAGCAAATACCTCTGCGGATAGGCTGGGTAATGTCCAGCCGCAAAACTAAGGTATCTCCCGGCACTACCTTCTCTTTGAATTTTACGCTTTCTATTTTCAGGAAGTAGGTCATGTAGTTCTCCGGATCCTCAAGCTGGCTCAGGATCATGACGCCTCCGGTCTGTGCCATTGCCTCTATGATCAAAACTCCCGGCATCACCGGATTTCCGGGAAAGTGGCCTTTAAAAAAGTGCTCATTCATTGATACATTTTTAATCCCAACCACATGGGTACTAGAAAGATCAATGACCTTATCCACGAGCAAAAACGGATATTTATGGGGAAGAATGCGCTCAATTTCCCGCGCATCAAAAATGGGCGTCTGGTTAGGATCGTAATGAGGAGATTTATTTTTCCTGCGGGTTTTCTGCATAAACCGCTTGATCTTTCTTGCGAAGGCAACATTGGCAGCGTGGCCAGGACGGGCCGCCATTATCTGCGCTTTAAGCGGAGTTCCGATCAGGGCAAGGTCTCCGACAAGATCCAACAACTTATGCCTCGCGGGTTCATTCTGATATCGCAGCTCTACATTATTAAGAATACCTTCTTTTTTTACCTGAATGCTGTGTTTGTTAAAGAGCTTGGCAAGATGAGATAATTCCTCCTCGGAAACTTTGCGATCTACAATAACGATGGCGTTGTTCAGGTCTCCTCCTTTAATGAGATTATGCTCCACCAGTTGCTCCAGTTCATGCAGAAAGCAGAAGGTTCGGCTGCTTGAAACTTCTCTTTTAAAATCACTAATATCACTGATGGAGGCATGCTGGCTTCCGAGTACGGGCGAATTATAATCCACCATCACGGTTGCCCTGAAGGTATCAAGCGGCATAGCGATCATCTCCACCCTGCGTTCCGGTTCTGAGAAGTGAATATTCACAGGCACCTCGAAATAATCGCGGTCAGTCTTCTGCTCCAAGATGCCTGCCTGCAGTACGGCCTCTATGAACTGTTGCGCGCTTCCATCCATAATAGGCGTTTCGCTGCTGTCCAGTTCGATGAGCACATTATCGAGCTGCAGGCCGGCAAGCGCTGCCAGCACATGTTCTACTGTGGCCACCTTCACACCATTTTTCCCGAGGGTGGTTCCCCTGGAAGTATCCAATACGAGGTCTACGTCAGCCTCAATGACCGGCCGGTCCTCAAGGTCTGTTCGCTGAAATTTAAACCCGTGATTATCATCAGCAGGATGAAAAGTTAAATTAACCTCTTCACCTGTATGAAGACCGACCCCGGAAACCGTCACGGACTCTTTAATGGTTGTTTGCTTCACGTTCATTGGATATCAGAACCTTCTTTTAATTCTTTGATAGTTTTCTCCAGTTCGGCAATGCGGGCAGCTAATTCAGGAAGCTTTCTCATCAATACCTGGGCCCGCAATGTATCCTGATAAGGCCCCGCAGGAATGCCATGCCACTTCTGATCTTCGCCTGTGATGGACTTACCGATTCCACTCTTCGCCCCTATCTTCGTTCCCTTTGCGATGGTAATGTGGCCGATAATGCCCACCTGGCCTGCAACTACGCACTGGCTGCCAATTTTGGTGCTGCCGGAAACTCCGGATTGTGCTGCTATCACTGTATTCTGGCCTATTTCTACGTTATGTGCGATCTGGATCAGGTTATCCAGTTTTACACCCTTTTTAATAATAGTTGAACGTATGGTAGCTCGGTCAATGGTTGTGTTGGCGCCAATCTCCACATCGTCCTCTATAATGACGTTTCCGGTCTGCGGCATTTTCTTGTAGGATCCATCAGCCTGTGGCGCAAAACCAAAACCATCTGAACCGATCACGCAACCTGAATGGATAATGCAGTTTTGGCCAATCCTGCAATTGGCATATACCCGCGCTCCGGGATACAGAATGGTGCCCTGCCCTATTTCCACATTTTCTCCAACGTATACCTGGGGAAAGATCTTCACCTTGTCCGCAATTTTTACCCCGCTGCTCACATAGCTAAACGCTCCGACATAGACTTGTTTGCCCAAAGCAGCCTCGTCTGAGACAAACGAAGGCTGTTCAATACCGGATTTACCGTTAAGGTTGTTTTGAAATTTACTGAGCAGAAATGAAAGTTTGGAATAGACATCGTCTACGTAAATCAGTGTAGGATGCTTGTTTTTTCCAGGCTTGAAACTCTTTTCCACAAGCACAGCCGAGGCCCCGGTGGTGTATAAATAAGGAGTATATTTTTGATTGGAAAGAAAAGTAATGTCGCCTTTCTTAGCTTCTTCTATGGGTGCGAAGCTGCTGATCAGAACCTCATGGTCCCCTTCCCACTCGCCATCCACCATTCTGCTTATTTCCGCAACGGTTAATTGCATAGATCAATTCAGGCTTTATTGAGTTCCTTGGGATAGCAGAGAAAATACTTTTTCACTATTCCGCTTTGCACCGAGGAATAAGGATAATCTGAAGCCTGAGAAAAACCGGTGATGTCGCCATCTTTTTGCAAAATCATGATCTTGTTGGTTTCTGCATTGTAGGCATTGTTTTCAACTATATCAGAAAAAACAAAGTATCCTGCGTCTTCGAGAGGAATATTCCAATCAGTTACCATGGCGTATCGATATAATGCTATCCTGTCTTCAGAAAAGGGATTATCGGAAATTTCGATCTTGAATAATTGCCTGTTTACCAACCGCTGGCAGAGAAGAGAAAGTACAAGGTCAGGATGTTGGCTCCAGGCTTTAACAGATACCATGATGTCGTGGTCATCTAATCGCGCAAAGGTATCTAAAACTTTTGGATTTGCTCTAAAATCAGCGGCCTGCAAGGGTTTGTAAAGAAAAAATGCCAATGCGGGAGAGCAGAACAGCGCTTCTCCCTTTTCCGCCATTTTCCTGGCTCTTTGAAGAATTTTTACCAGCAGCACTTCCGCCCCTATTACTGTTTTATGAAGATACACCTGCCAATACATCAGCCGCCTGGCAATCAGAAATTTCTCAATGGAATATATTGCCTTTGCTTCCACCACCAGTTCGTCATCCACCACATCCATCATTTTAATAATGCGTTCAGAGCCAATAACGCCCTCAGAAACACCTGTGTAGAAACTGTCCCTTCTCAGGTAATCAAGCCTGTCCACATCCAGTTGTCCGGAAATAAGCTGGTTAAAAAACGGACGGTGGTAGCGGCCGTTAAACATTTCGATGGCCAGAGATAATGTTCCGTCCAATTCCCCGTTCAGCTTGCTGATGAACAAAGCCGAAATCTCCTCGTGCGTTATGCCTTGCACCAAAGTATTCTCCAGGGCGTGCGAAAAGGGGCCGTGGCCAATATCATGTAGCAGCACAGCAAGCGATACCGCTTCCGCTTCCTCATCTGATATTTTCACCTTTTTCATTCGTAACACTTCCAGCGCTTCCAGCAGCAGGTGCAATGCACCAATTGCATGATGAAACCGGGTATGCAAAGCTCCCGGATAAACCATATGCGTAAGGCCCAATTGCTTTATATAGCGGAGCCGCTGAAAGTAACGATGTTCAATGACCTTGAAAAGAGTGGCAGTAGGAATGGTAACGAAGCCGTAAACCGGGTCGTTAAATATTTTTGTTTGGCTCAACGATTACTGGTATTTGCCGTTGTTTTGTAACTGAAATTTCTAATAAAAAATCGCCAAAAATAGCGCAATAATGGATAAAATTAAGATACTGTGGGCAGATGATGAAATTGATCTGCTCAAACCCCACATCCTTTTTTTAGAGACAAAAGGCTTTGAGGTAACCGCAGTGACCAACGGTGCTGAAGCCGTTGAGGAAGCAACTGATAAATTTTACAGTCTCATCTTCCTGGATGAAAACATGCCGGGAATGACGGGGCTGGAAACGCTATACAAGATAAAGCGCATCAGGCCGGAAGTGCCGGTGGTAATGATCACCAAGAGCGAAGAAGAAATGGTAATGGAAGATGCCATCGGTTCGCAGATCAGTGATTACCTTATTAAGCCTGTAAATCCGAAGCAAATTCTGCTGACGGTCAAAAAGCTGGTGGATACCAAGAGACTGGTTAGTGAAAAAATCACCCTGAACTATCAGCAGGATTTCCGCGAACTGAGCATGAGCGTAAACGAACAACTGAATGCTGAAGAATGGATGGACGTTTATCGCAAACTTGTGCATTGGGATATCGAGCTGGAAAAATCGGATGACGAAACGATGAAAGATGTGTTGGTAACCCAAAAAAGCGAAGCCAACTCCAACTTCTCCCGTTTTGTGGAAAATAATTATGTGGACTGGATCAATGATCCTGACAACGCCCCCCTGATGTCTCCCCGGCTGCTGAGCAAAAAACTCATTCCGCTTCTGGATAATGGAAAGCCTACCGTTTTTCTGCTCATTGATAATCTGAGATATGATCAATGGCGAATCATGCAACCAAAGTTTTCTGAGCTTTTTAATATTAAGGATGACAGCACCTATTTCAGCATTCTTCCTACCGCCACCAACTATGCGCGGAATTCCATCTTTACCGGAATGATGCCTTCGGAAATTGCCAAACGCTACCCCAAGTTATGGGTAAACGATGAAGATGAAGGTGGCAAAAATCTGAATGAACAGGAGTTTATTGGAGAATACCTGAAGCGCGCCAGGAAAGATATCCGCTTCAGCTACAATAAAATTACGAACCTGGAGGCTGGCAAAAGCCTGGTGGACAATGCCTCAAATATCCTGAATAACGATCTGGCCGTAGTAATATACAATTTTGTAGATCTGCTTTCTCACGTCAGGACGGAGATGCAGGTGCTGAAGGAATTAGCGGAAGATGAGCCCGCATACCGCTCTCTCACCTTTTCATGGTTCGAGCATTCACCGCTCTACGATTTTCTGAAAAAAGTGGCTAGCAAGAAGGTGAACCTGGTGCTCACGACCGATCATGGTTCTGTGCGGGTAAAACGGCCCTCTAAAATTATTGGCGACCGAAACACCACCACCAATCTTCGCTATAAGCAAGGCAAGAACCTGAATTTTGACGCAAAGGCAGTTCTCCATGTCAAAGAACCGGATGACATTCTGCTGCCCGCTCCATTCGTCAGTTCCAGTTACGTTTTTGCGAAAGAGGATAACTATTTCGTATATCCGAATAATTACAATTATTACGTCAACTTTTTTAAGGACACCTTTCAGCATGGCGGAATTTCCCTGGAAGAAATGATCATTCCCGTCATCACTATGGAATCGAAAGGAAGCTAATCCAAACCCGGCAATGGCCGTAAAACAATGGCGCGCAAAAACTGAGAAGCAGCTTCATAATGCTGCACAGGAAATCCTGGACTATGCCGGTGGCAGGAAAAAATTTGCCATACAGGGAGCGATGGGTGCTGGAAAAACAACGCTCATCAAGGCTTTTTGCCACATCCTGGAAGTTCCTGATTCCGAAGTAAGCAGCCCCACTTTTTCGCTGGTAAACGAATATCAGGGCCAAAGCACCATATACCATTTCGATGTATACCGGCTAAGACAGGAAGAAGAAATGTATGATCTCGGCTACGAAGAGTACTTCTACAGCGAGGCTTACGTATTTATAGAATGGCCGGAACTGATCCCCGGCCTCATTCCCCCTGATTTTATGCTTTTCCGCATTACAGAGCAGGAGGATGGCAGCCGCCTGATAGCGCACGTCCTGCACCTCTGATCCCCACTATTCCATTTGCCCTGAATTTTTGTTTAATATTTTGAACATCTCCTGCAAAGGATGGCATAGATTTTAGTTGTACGAGCTATCATTTCAATAAGTATTTTTACGTCCGTTTGCAGAACTTTTATCTCTCTCGCTGCGTTTATCTATAATTCTGCAACCAACCGTTATCTCCCCCAAAACAAGCGCCCATTTTTCCTGAACGGCAGAAACAGTTGATCATCATGCAGCAAACCTATACCCGTGAAAAGATTTTTGTACCCTCCCGTAATTGCATTCATTGCCTCTGTAATAATACTTACTTCCTGTGAAAAGGAAGTTTTAGAACGTAAAGAATATTTCAGGGAAGATATCAACCTGCAAAAGGATCGCATGGAGCCGGAGTTTATCGGACTTCAGGCTGCGATAAATGAATTGGCAAAAGAACCTAAGATCAGGGCTTACAGCAATGTACAGCTTCGCGACCTCATTCCGGCAGCAACCCTGCGCGAAACCGGAATGACAGATACCACCCGGTACTATACGAACCCGGATGACTCCAGCCAATACCATGATTCCATCACTTTTGTCCCCTTCGATCAGTGTGATATTAGGAGCTATTGCGTTGTCTTTAGATTTTTCCAACGTGGCCCCAATACCATGCACGATATTGAGATCCTGGGTTTGGGACCTGTGTGGAAACCTGTGGAGAATGGCATAGAACAGCCCGAATGCCCGGTATATTTAGCCTCCATGGAGGACTTGCAAAAAACCATGAGCTCTGAAGAATATAAATGGTTGGAGTATTACCTCACCGCCTGGGTGCATGATGCCAGAATGCAAGCGCAGGCCTCAAGCCAGATGGATTAAATGCCTGCACCTCACCAGCAGATCATTTCCGGCTCGCTCTTGTTTTCTTTCTGACTTTCACTGGCGCTACCAGATGTTTCCGCAACAGGTCAAACCGTGGCGTCCGGAGAAAGAATTCTAAACACAACTTTCAAAATTGATTCGTGGATTTTTGTTGTGCCCGGCCAATCTTCCACTTTTACAAATTCTTTGCTCCGAAACGAACAACTTAATGCCTTATCCTTTCTGGTATTAACTTTCAGGGGCTTTTTACATCAGCCATTAATTCTGCACTTTTTTCTGCTAATCTATTTAAGAAGCTATACCTTTCTACGTTTTATAGAATGACGAGAGATGCCGACCAAACACAGATCAGGTTTTTATGAAATAGCCAAGCAGGCTGCATTACAACCAAAAGAAGCCCTTGCCGAGGTAAAGCGCAAAAAGCACCACCTCACCATTGCCATTCCGCGGGAGATCATCTACCAGGAAAACAGAGTGGGCCTTACGCCACATGGTGCGCAAATGTTAGTGGCCCGCGGCCATGAAGTGATCATGGAAGCCGGAGCAGGACTTGAATCCAAATTTTCGGATGAGGATTACAATGAAGTGGGCGTAAAGATCAGCTACGACCGCAAAGAGATATACCAGGCAGATATTGTAATGAAAGTGGCTTTCCCCTCTGAGAAGGAACTGGAGATGATGCCCGGCCATCAGACCCTGATCTCTGCGCTAACCTTACCGCTGCTTGGCGAAAAGCAACTCCAGATCCTGATGAAAAAGCAAATGACGGCCATCTCCTTCGAGTACATTCGTGATGAAGCCGGCCTGTACCCGGTTTTGCAGGCGATGAGCGAGATTGCCGGTATTGCGTCCATCACCATTGCTGCGGAATATCTGAGCAATGTATATCATGGCAAAGGCGTGATGCTGGGAGGCGTGTCAGGCGTGCCCCCTTCAGAGGTGGTAATACTGGGCGCAGGAACCGTAGGCCAGTTTGCCACCCGCACTGCACTCGGACTGGGCGCGCAGGTCAAGGTTTTTGATGATTCCATCTATAGAATGCGCAGAATGCAGAACGACCTCGGTACACGGGTTTACACCTCCATCATCCATCCTCATACGCTGGTAAAGGCGCTCCGCACGGCTGATGTTGCCATCGGAGCTATCCGTGCCAGGGAGGGCCGCACGCCATGCATCGTAAGCGAAGAAATGGTAATGGAAATGAGAGCCGGTTCTGTGGTGGTGGACGTAGCAATTGACCAGGGCGGTTGTTTCGAGACTTCAGAAGTTACGAACCATACAAAGCCCATCTACCTGAAACATGATGTGATTCATTATTGTGTGCCCAATATTCCTTCCCGGGTCTCACGCACCGCCTCTTATGCGCTCAGCAATATTTTCGCTCCCATCCTGGTAAGCGTGGGCGAAGCCGGTGGCATCAAAAACTATTTATGGGACAAAGAAAGCGTAAGGCATGGAGTATATGTATATAAAGGCAATCTTACGAATCGCTATATCGGAGAAAAATTCAATATTTCCAGCAAAGAAATTGATCTTTTAATCGCTGCAAATATTTAATTATATATTTATCATATTTAAAGGTATCCCTGATAATTCAATCTTCGTGTTGCTTTGTGCCTTAGCGCCTTAGTGTCTAAATTGTCTAAATAATAAGTTCCATTAATATAATTTAAGCTTAGTGTTACTTTGTACCTCAGAGTCTTTGTGTCTAATTAAAATTCTCCCTATAAATTTAAAAAAGTTCCACTAATAACCTAAACTTAGTGTTACTTTGAGCCTTAGAGCCTTAGAGCCTTTGTGTCTAATATATTTAAAAACAAAACCTCCTGACTACTTTGAGCCTCAGAGTCTTTGTGTCTAATTAAAATACTCCCTATAAATTTAAAAGAGTACCACTAATAATTTAAACTTCGTGCCTTAGCGCCTTTGTGTCTAATTTCTCTTATTAAATAACTTCGTGCTACTGCGTGCCTTTTAGCTTTAGTGTCTAAACCCCCTACTCCCTCAAATACAAAAACTTCCGCGTAACCGTGTGCCCCTCCCGGTTTGATAAAGCAATAAAATAAACACCCGGCCTTTCCAGCTTCAGGGGTATTGCAGTGGTTGCTTCAGGCAGGAGGTTGACCTGCTCCTGTTGCATCAATTTACCATCCGTATTATAAATAAAGCAATTGTATAGGCCCGCGTTTGAGGCTGATAAATAAATGCTATTATTATTTATTAAAAAAGTAACATCAGAAAGCACCGATTCTTCAATTCCTGAAGGGTCGTAACGAAACGAGTCGCACAACTTTATATCAGCAGGCTTATAAGAGAAATTCCCCTCATTATAGCAGCGAAGCCCATTGGGGCGAAAGCCACCATCAGCGTGTTCTATAAAGGGAATAAAATAAAGGTCAAAACCTATTTTCTCAATTAATCTTCCATCCATCCATCCCATCGCCCCTGCAAATTGAAAATTAAATGAAGTACCATTGATCATCTGTGTGCCGACAGAAGAAATGATCATTTCCATACTATCAGGATAGGGCGATGTATAATAAGTTTGCCTCAGCCGCAATGTATCACCGGGCATGGCCGTAAAGTCAAAAATCAAATGAAAGTCCCCCTGAAAATACTGATATACCATTCGCTGGTCCTGGCGAATGATTATGGGGTCAAGGTGCAAGGTCCGCGCGTCTGACATGTAAGTGGTGCGGGTAATGAGGCGGCAAGTGTCACCGGCAACCACAGTATCTTTTGTAGAAACCATGTGTTGATAGCCGTAGATGGCCGGCCTCGAAAAATCAACATCCATAATTTCATAATACCATTCTGCACCAATAGGCGCCCATTCCTGGGCTTGCATAGCGATAAAAGGGAAAATGATGAAGGTGAGCAGTCCTGTTAAAGTTTTCATAGTTCTTAGTTTAAATGGTTAATAAATTATTAGCCGGAAAGGTTCCACAACCCTCATCGCAGCAGCACAACCATCCCTTCCCGCACAAAGCCTTTTCCGGTGTGGCTGGCAGCGCTGATGCGGTATAGATAAGTTCCTTCCGGAGCAGTGCCTCCATCCCAGCCCTGAAAAGGATCATTTGTTTTGAAAAGCTCCTCACCCCAGCGGTTGTATACTTGCAGGGTATAATCTTTCAATGCGAGGGCAAAGGGCTGCCAGACCTCGTTGTGGCCATCTCCATTGGGACTGAACGCATTGGGAATAAACAGCACCGGCAGGTAGGGAACGCAGGCCACGTTGCTGTAACTCTGCTGACTGTTGCCATCTTTTTCCGTGGCGGCAATCCGGTAACACATTTCGTTCTGCTCCATTTTCAGGAAATCGTGGTCCTGGTATTCCAGCGCCAGGGTGGAGGTGGCATACGCCCAGGAGCTGTCCGGCAGGCGCATTTGCAGCGTATAATCTTCCACGCCCTGCTGCCATTCTTCGTAGGCATTCCACGTGAGGAGCGCGTATTCGTTTTCGATATTCTGGCCGGAGAGGAGGATGGTGCGGGCAATGCGACTGGGGGTGCTGCTGTTGTCGCAGCTATCGAAAGCGGCCACTTGGTAGGTGTAGCTGCGGTTTTCAGGCTGCACCGAGCGGTCACTAAGAAACAGGCTTTGCTGCTTCGGCAGTTCTTCCCCATCCTTAGTTACGCGGTAATAAACCGCGTTGGGCAATGGTTGCCATTCTACCAGCACGGTTTCATCCGGCTGCACGGTGGCGCGAAGCATTTCCACCGTGTCATCAGCCGTGAGGCCGGGCATTACGTGGACGAGCGCAGAATCTTTCGATATGCATCCGGTAGGGCCGGTGAGAGCCTGGACGATCTTAAAAATTCCGGGAGTTTGGTATACGACCGTTGGCTCCGCCACTGTATCGGACTGGCCGTTGCCGAAAGTGTACAGGTAACTGCTGATTAGTCCGGAGCTATTATCAGCAATTTCCACCTCCAATGGTGTACATCCTTCCAAAGGATCTGCTGTGAAACCTGCCTTTGGTGCGTCAATTATTTCTAAAATGCTGTCTTTAATAATTGTATCGGAGCAAAAGCCATTGCTGTAGATCATTGTAGCGTGGAATACCCCCGTATCGGCAAAGGCATGATTAAAGGCAAATACAGGCGCAATGGTGCCGGTAAAAGTGGAATCGAACCCATCGCTTAATTTAACTTTTAGAAATTCATTATTACTATTTATTGTATCTGTTTTTATTTGAATATTAAATTCTACATCTGCATAACGGCAATACTGGCTGTCATTAATAGAAAAATCAACTTCAGGCGGTGCAATATAAACTACGCTGTCGCTGGTCCAGGCTGCGTAGCCTGAAGGTTTTTGCGCCTTCATCTTAACGAAATACTTGCCTGTGGCTGGCCAGGCATATTTAGAAGTAGGGCCGCTCAAAGTATCAAAAGTAGAATCCCCGGTCTGGAAATACCAGGTAAACCGTGTGAACATGCTGTCGGAGGTGTTGGTGAATTCCACGCCCTCGCAGGTACGGGAGTGGGTGAAGGAGATGGGCCAGTATTCGTAGTTGGGTTGGAGGAACCATCCCATGCAACCGGCATCAAACGGTATCACGTTACTTAGCCCGCAAGCGACACCTCTTCTGTTCGGATAGTTTATGACATTAACCCCGGGTGATGTCATATATATCTTTCCATCCGGCCCCAAAGTTATGCTTTGAACATTTACACCTTTATAGAGCTGTTTTTTAAATTCCGGAACCAGATCCAATTTCGAGGCACTGGGAATGGGGTCATATAAGCTGTATTGATATAAATAATGTTCACTTAATTGATAAGGTATTATCCGGCCGTCAATGGTATCGAAGCCCCAGCCACTTCCGTAACCTGCAATATAAAAAAGCGAATCGTTGGGTGAAAAGCATAGACTATTAATTTGAACGTCCACCGAGTCTCCACTTGGCCGTGCCCAATACCATTGATCTAAAAGACGGCTGTTGGAAACATGGCCGGTTTGCTTATCGAAATCATAAACCGTAAGCGTTGCTTCGCCATTATCAACACAAGTAGTGAGATATTTTTCCCCTTGCCATGAAAACGTAGAGGCTATTTGAACCAACCGTGGCTGCGTTATGCCGTGTTGTGGTGCAATGGTCGCCACGGGTTGTTTCAACCCCTGACGTGTAAACTCGAAAGCCAGCACGCTGTCTCCGCTCCGGCCAACGATCCAATAGCTTCCATCCCCCTTGGGAGTATAGATGATGTCCCGAATGTCGCCTTTCCATGCCAGGACGTCCCGTTCTGCAATTTCAAAAGAGTCAGGTCCCAGTTTTTTAATTTTTGAATAGTAGAGGCCAGGGATGCTATTCTGATAATAATCCGCATCCAAGTCATTCCAGTACTCCATATAAATACTGAACAGATACCATTCGTCTTTTAGCCCTGGCAAGATGATCTTGGCGTTCCAAAATGAACCGGTCCATTGGGCGCGGATCGCAATGATACTATCACCTCCAGGTATAGGTTGATCATGAGCATTATAGAGTCCTAAGGGTTCATCTCGAAATCTTTTATTTAAAGAAAACAACTGAAAAACCAAATTACCGGTGCTATCAGAATAGTACTGTCCGGCAATACTGTAGCGCTGCAGGCAGTTGGTCATTACCGGAGGCTGGCTGCTAAATGAAAGTTTATTTCCCCAATCATGCCACAAGTGGGTTTGGGGCTGCGCTTTGGCAGCCCCCAAACCCATCTGTAGAAGGAATGTTATTAAAGCTATTGTCCGAATATGCTTAATCATTTACCAATACCTTGGTGGTCAAAAGTTGATTATCGCTCGTGGTGAGAATAAACAAATATATTCCTGGTGTCAGGTTATCCGGCAGATTAATCTTTGTAATGTCATAACCCGACTGCGCTGCGATAAGTTTGCCTTGCGCATTGATGATGGTAAGATTCAGAATCTTTTCTGAAGAAGAAAGGGTGACAGTAGTACCCGGCCGGGAAGGATTGGGAAGGATAGTAATGACAGTGCGATCATCTCTGGTAGCAGGGCTATTAATACCCGTTTCTGGATCACCTGGACACCGAAGTTCATCACAATTCACTGAGCATCCGTCAGCCACAGGTGAAACCGTAAAATTTGAATTTACGACTGGTTTATTTACAGCGGTGGCATATTCTGCACAAAATTTATATTCCATACTGCTGTTGGGGTTTCCCGGCTCAACAAAGATGTCATAATCAGGGGCAGGGGGAGGTGGGCCTGTTTTAGAAAAGGTGTTTAGGTGGATTTCACGGGTCGTACCCACGGTTGCGTCATTGGTAAGATACCAGTCATAGTAGAAATCTTCATAATCGTTGCATTCAATGAGCAAGCCACCATTCGGGCCATCAATGTAGTTAGCGTAAGATTCCTCATGGGTGCTGCCATTGTCCTCAAAGAAATTACGATAAATGCGGCTATATCCAGTACCGGTATTATTAATCCTAATAAATTCCTGTTTCCCATTTCTATCTGCGATGAATTCGTTGTCAGTTATCACAAATTTCTCAATGGCATCAAATGAAATAAACCTCTTTACATGGGAAGCGGGAGTAGTAAACCTTGCATCAAAAGTGAAATGGTTAAAGTTGAATGTGTTGTTCTTTCCAATAACGCAAGGCTTCTGTTTATGCTCAGGAGTATTAGGATCAATCTTAATATTGTTTGCCGAGATGTCCAGATGATTGGTATGAAAGTCAGTGTAGGCAACGGTAAAAAGATCCTCTGTGGGGGATGGGTTTTCTATCAATATACCATAAGAAAGGGTGTTAAAAGAGCTGCGTATTGGTGTTCCATCATACTTAGGACAGTTGTATTCATCCCTATCGTTGTCGGCATAGACATAGGCGTTGAATCCTGTTTGATGCACTAAAAAATTTGAACCTATTATTTTAATTCCTATACCTCTGGCCTTTTCATCAACAGTCAGATCATAGGGATCACCATCCGCATTGTTAAAGATACAACCAGCTATTTCAAAACCGGCTACGTCCCATAAAAAAATGAAGCAACGTCCTGAATAATTTGTTTCGTTATACCAAGGTTCATCCCAAGCAAAGTAGCAGTCTTCCACCAAATTTGCAATATTCTCTGGAGGGCCCTCATAGGTATAAGAGGAGCTCTGAATTGAATGTCGATTATTAATAAAATTGCACTTTTTTGCCACAATTATTCCCCCATTCACGGACTCAATGCCATTGGACATGTCCCTGAAGGCTGCATTAGTCGCTTTGACTAAGCCTTGTGCTGAATAATAGTTGTCTAAGGCATAGGTACCGGTCCCGGTACGTTGGCGTTCATAATTAGTGCCTTGTACCAAAATTCCTTTCCAGGAATCAGAACTGGTACAGGCTGAGGACAATGAAAGGGTTGTACCTGGGCCTTCAATGATTAGCTTGCCCCCCGCCCTGACAGTAATCAGAACATCCTTGACAATCTCAATATTATCATTAATTGTAACGGTAGATCCGCTTAATATAAAGATATCCTGATCTAGGCAATTGGTGTTTGTCAGGTCAGGTCCTGGCCATGTTAGGGTTCCTGCCACGTCCCGTTCAGTTGGTGATTTTTTTGTGCAATTACATTGCGCATGCAAATTAGCAGTTCCAAAGATAAGCATTAGTGCTTGAATCACAGCCGCAAAGGTTAGCAGCTTAATGAATGATTGGTAATTAGAATTTTTCATAATGTAATAAATTTATTGGATTGTGAGTATTGATGACTGATTTGGCACTTCATGGCGAAGTCCTTATTATTGACATCCGCCTGATAATGACTTTGGAATTGGATCGCCAAAGCAAAAGATATATCCCTGGCCGAAGATCGTCCACATTAAGTTTTACCATGGAAGAATTGGGTAAGAAATGGATCGTCCTGATGCTTTGTCCTTTTATATCCATTAAGGTAATCTTGCCTTTTGCGGCTTCGTCAAACACTATGGTCAGATGATCTGTAGCCGGATTCGGATATATCTGTATTGTTTCTTTCTGTTCATCGGATAACCCTAAAGTACCAGGAGCCTCTATTGCCTCTATGCGATAAATCCGTCCATCAATTTGTGCCATTACATCCCGCATGTCAACACCGGCCGGAATGTCTACAATGAAATGAAGCCCGCCCGCAAAGCCCACCATAGAGTCTGCATAGCTTTGAAGGAGAAAGTGAGCCGGTTGAAATGCGCCCGTCAGGAATATCTGATCGTCCTTTAGTGTGGCCGTGGATTGCCATATGATATCAGAAACTTCGAATACTGTATCCTCATCCTCATCTGCTTCCCAGACCACCACTGATAGTGTTGATGCAGCAATTCCTTGCCGGTCGGCAATAAGTTCAGCAGCCGTAAGATCAAGGGTTACTTTGTTGGCGCCATAATCCCAATGAGCTTTTAGTGTTCCTTTGGCTGTTGCGTTACCATCGTTTTCGAAAGTTCCTCTTACCATGCCGCTCATTCCTGACCCGGCTGAGGCAAGGGCATAACAATAGCTACTTTCCGTTAGGGCTTCTATGTACGAAGTATGACATGAATAGTCTGAAATTGTCTGTTGAATTCCTGAATTATCAAAAGAAACTGCACCATAGATGGTCTGGCTGCTATCTGTACAGGTGTCACCGCGCTGGGCAGATATAAAGCCGAAGAAAACACTACTTATATTGACTCCGCCATAACTATCATTAATAGGGGGAAACCGGGATTCATCTATTACCGATTGGCTCCATAACGATATGGGTAAAAACAGGGTGAAGAGGGCTGATCGAAACATGGATAAAATTTTTTATGGCCCGAAGAACCTTCTTCCATTTCATTTTATCAGGTACAAAAAGCATCAATTTATAACGCTGTAAGAAGTATCCCTACAGACCTTCAAGGTTTTAGAAACTTAAAAGGTATTTTTATTCAGCTGCTAAACCCTCCAAGGGTTCTGAACCCTTGGAGGGTTGGTTCCACTACCTTCATCTTTATTAGTTTTGTAGTCAACCCTTAAAAAGCTATTTATGAACACCCTTAAATCCTTGTATCGGCTCCTTTCCCGTAAGCGGCTCAGGAAAATCGAAGTGCTGAGTGATGAAGCGGGCAAATCCTCCTCCCAAGCCTTAAAATTTTACCGGTTGCTGAGCCAGGCTAATATTGAAACCGATGATGACCTGGCAATGGCCCTTTTCGGCAAAAAGCCAGATGACCAATTCCGGATGCTGAAAAAGCGCGTGAAGGCATTAATGATGAACAATGCCTTCTTTCTGGATATGGAAAAAACCGGTTTTCCGCCCCGGCTTAAGAAAATGCACGAGTGTAGCCGGAACCTGCATGTAGTGAAGATGCTGATATTTACGGGCAACATAAAAGGGGCTTTGGAGATAGCCGAAGCAACACTGCCTGCTGCCTTGAAATTTGAATTGTGGAATGAGGCTATTCCCCTGCTAGGATATTTAAAAAGCATTGCCTCCAGCCAGCACGACCGGAAAAAGTATAAGAACTATGTGCTGCTTTTAGAAAATGCCATGAATGCCCAGCAGGCAGATTACAGAGCTGATATATTAAAAACAGATCTGGAACTTGATATGCGCACACCGGGAGCGGTGCCTTCCGCACAGTCAGAAAAAGCATTGAAAAGCGCTGGAATAATAGAAGAGTCATTAAAGCATCAGAAAACATTTCATTCCAATTACATTTATCTTTTGCTGAAAAAATATGCCTTTACACTGGCTGATGAATATGATGCTGCCTCCGTGGCAATTAAAGAAATGCAGGGGCTTTTTGAATCAAGGCCAACTTTTGTTTCACCTGAACACTGGTCGGATTTATATAGCAGTAAACTTTATGTAGCATTGTACCAGGCCGATTATGCCCTGGCCAGATCAGCGGCAAAAAAAGGGATTGCCATTACACCCAAGGATGGCATGATGTGGTTTGTCTTTCACCGCTATTACTTCCTTGTGCTTATGCATGCAGAAGATTATAAGGAGGCATTAAATATTAATAATGAAATACTCAATCATCCTGATTTAAAAAATCAGATTGAAGCAAATAAAGAAGAATGGCAGATATACAGTGGGTATGGACATTTAGCCCAAAATATTTTTCTCCATGGCAGCTCGCAAAATAAACTGCGTATACATAAATTATTAAACGAAATAATTATTTATCGCAATAATAAGGAGGGCTTGCATGTGGCCGTACTGGTTCTCGAGGTCCTATATTACTTGATGAACAAAGAGTTATCAAAAATCACAGACCGGATAGAGGCATTTCGCCAATATAAAAAGCGCAACCTAAAAATTGCAGAAACCACACGTGTTCGGGTTTTTATTGATCTTTTAATTTTAGCTGAAAAAAATTCTTTTAATAAAGAAAAGACCGCAAAGTCCTCCATTGGCCTTTTGAAACAGCTCAGGGAAATTCCACGCGGGCCGCAGGGCAATATCGAGAATATCGAGATTATTCCATTTGAGCGGCTGTGGCCGTGGGTGGTGGATCAGTTGGTATGACTTAAACACAAAAATATTAACCACTACGAACACAAGGAACGCACAAGGTTCACGATGTTTTATATTATTAGTGTCCATTGTGAAAACTCCTTGTGTGCATTGTGTTAAAAATATTAACCACCAGGGACACAAGGAACGCACAAGGTTCACGAAGGTTTTTATTCTTAGTGTCCATTGTGAAAACTCTTGGTGTGCATTGTGGTAAAAAATATTAACCACTACGAACACCAGGAACGCACAAGGTTCACGATGTTTTATATTATTAGTGTCCATTGTGAAACTCCTGGTGTGCATTGTGGTAAAAAATATTAACCACTACGATCACCAGGAACGCACAAGGTTCACGAAGTTTTATATTATTAGTCTCCATTGTGAAAACTCTTGGTGTGCATTGTAGTAAAAAAAATATTAACCACTACGAACACCAGGAACGCACAAGGTTCACGAAGTTTTATATTCTTAGTGTCCATTGTGAAAACTCCTTGTGTGCATTGTGGTAAAAAATATTAACCACCAGGGACACAAGGAACGCACAAGGTTCACGAAGTTTTATATTCTTTGTGTCCATTGTGAAAACTCCTTGTGTGCATTGTGGTAAAAAATATTAACCACCAGGGACACAAGGAACGCACAAGGTTCACGAAGTTTTA